>JACCSE010000060.1 GCA_013813145.1 Gemmatimonadales bacterium | reverse complement strand
CTGGTCGCGCTCGACGAGGTGCTCGAGCAGCTCGAGCCTCGCCAGCGGCAGGTGGTGGAGCTGCGCTTCTTCGGCGGTCTCGAGGAAAAGGACATCGCCGAGGCGCTCGACGTGTCGGAGCGCACGGTTCGGCGCGACTGGGTGAAGGCTCGGGCGTGGCTTTACCGGGCCCTGTATCCGCAGCAGACGAGCTGACCTCCGTAGCAGCGCATTCGCCAGCCCTTGCAGCCGATCCAGGTTCTGAACTGGGTGCTGGTTGACATATTCCATGTCTACCATATATTGGAATATGTAAACTGGAGGCTCCATGCCAATGACCCCGCGAGAACTGCTCGCTGCGTACGCTCCCGCCAGGCCCAATGAGCCGGCAGAGCGGCGGGAACTGTTTCTCGCCGCGCTGGATCGAGTGCTTCGGTCGGTGGCCGCGGCGCTTCAGGCCGCCGGGCCCGACCAGCTCGGCAAGGTCGTCTCCCAGCCTACCGATGCCCTGGCAACGGTGACGATGCTTGCCGCCAGGGATGAAGACAATCCGCTTGCGGCGGCACTGGCCGAAGGTCTGTTGGTTCGTGATCGGATCCTGGCCGATGCCGGTGGCGGGCTCACCACGGCTCAAGTCGCGACCATGCTGCATCTCACTCCTCAGGCCGTCACCAAGGCGCGTGCCGCACGCCGGCTGTTGGCCGTCGAATTCTCCGAGCGCAAGGTGCGCTACCCTGCGGCCCAGTTCAGAAAGGGCAAACCATTGCCGGGGCTCGACCGGGTACTTCGTGCCTCGCGACTCGACGACTCCTGGATGGAGCTGGAGCACATGACCACGGCCCATCCCGGGCTCGGCGGCCTTTCCATCCTTCAGGCGCTCGCCGCCGGCCGGATTGTGCCCGCCGTCGAGGTCATGGCCGGTGTGGGTGAGGCCGGCCTCTGAGCAGCGCTTGGGCGCCGAAGCTGCCCCCGCGCCTGCCGATCGTCGCAAGCAAGGTCGATACGCAATGGTGGCGCGCGCACCGCATTCACCTCGATCCGCTCCACTTCGACACGACGCCGAGCTACCGGTTCAACGCGCCGGATGGGGCATACGGCACCTGCTACTTTGGGTGCACGGATGAAGCGGCATTCGTGGAGACTATGCTCCGGGGCGAGCCTCCGACTCGCCTGATCACGATGAAGCAACTCCAAACCCGCGGAATGACGGAAGTTCGAGTGACCGCCGAGCTGCGTCTGGTGCCAGTGCTGGATCATCACTTGAGCGGCCTTGGCGTGACCGCCGATGTCACCAGCTCTCGAACCTATGAGCGCTCCCAGGCGTTCTCCCTGGCGGTTTGGGCGCATTCCGATCGGCCGGACGGCTTTCAGTACCGGTGTCGTCACGACAACAGCCTGACCGCAGTCGCGCTATTCGATCGCGGTGGTGTCGGCCTACGGAGTGTGGCGACGGAGCCACTCGATCGCGACCTGGAACGCCTGCTTCGATGGAAGAGCCGCTGGGGATTCGCGATCGCGCCCTAATACGAGCGGATCAGCGGGGCGCGGCTTGCTCGCCACGCCGGCAGCAGCACGCTGCAAGTCACCCCAAGGACGATGGCGAACGCGTACGGCAGGGCCTGTGATACATCCCAGGATGCGGCACCGGCCACCGCGGTAGGCAGTGCGCGCCAGAGGGCGATGCCGAACCAGAGACCCGCCGCTACGCCCTTGAGCGCGATTCCCAGGGCATGCCCAACCATCCAGAGGAAGATCCGACCCCGGCGCGCACCCACGCT
The DNA here is from genome assembly GCA_013813145.1 of Gemmatimonadales bacterium. GTDB lineage: Bacteria > Gemmatimonadota > Gemmatimonadetes > Gemmatimonadales > GWC2-71-9 > CAVVWJ01. The sequence goes on along the minus strand of JACCSE010000060.1, from coordinate 2,641 downwards.
GCGTCGGATCCCGATCTCTCCTTCGAGCGAACGTACCCACAGCCCCATGAATGCCAGGATGCCCAGGGCTGCAAGGCCGATCGTGGCCCATCCCTGCACTTCGAACCGCCGGCCGAACCACAGCACAGATGCGACGTCCGCCTCGCGGACGCCCTGCTCGCTTTGGGGAGCGTACCCGCGCGAGCCATGAGGGAGAAGACTTCGGATCAGGCGGTCGAGGATAGCGGGATCGGCCGGATCGCGGACCAGGAGGTCCGCGGCCCGAGGGGGGTGCTGGAGGACGCTCACGTACACGGCATAGCGTGGCTGCACGGTGCCGCCGAGGCCGGTGGGCGAACGATCTTCAACGACACCCACCACCGTAGAACCTTCGGGGTCGTCGTCGCCGGTGTGGATTCGGCGGCCGATCGGCTGTCCGTTCTGAAACTCGCGCCCGGCCAGGCTGCGGCTTACGACCGCGACGCGAGGCGCATTCCAATCATCGGCCGGGGTGATCCCCCGCCCGGCTAGCAGGGGTAAACCGATCAATCGGAACGTGTCGGAGCTGACGACGTGATGCGTAGCCGGCTTCAGACGAATCGGCAGCCACAGACCGCCTTCGGTGCACCGACCGCAATCGGTCACCACCGTCGCGACGTATCCCAACCCGGCGAGCGTACCCGGGCTGGTCACGCTGACGGTGTCCAGGCCGGCGACCTCGAGACCCTCGAGCAACCGATCGTAGGATGCCGATCGCTCCCGGGCCGTACCGGCGTCGACTGATACCGCCGCGATCGAGCCGCCGGCTGCCGCGCTCGCGCCCGGCGTCAAGAGCTCGCCTGCGCGGCCGGTGAGCATGGCGCCGGCGGAGAGAACGATGAAGCCGGCCGCGATCTGGAACACCACGGGCGTGGTCGGCAGCGCGCGATGCAGTTCCACCTCGCCGATTCGCCGCCGCCGCATCAGCGCCGGGACCAGCAGGACTGCGGCAAAGACGACCAGGAGCAAGACCGTCGCGAAGCCGGCCACGGCACCGGTTCCGCCGGCGACCGAGCCCGGCCAGCTCTGGGCTATGGCTCGTGCGGCGGCGAGGCCCGTAAGACCTCCGAGCACCAGCGGCAGGACCGCGATCGCGCCACTTTCCGCGAGTGCGGCGGCGAGCAGCATACGACGGCTCGCCCCGACGGCCCTGCGCACCCGCCGATCCGACGATCCTTGGTTGGCGCGGGCGGCACCGATCGAGATCAGCGTCAGGATCGCGACGCCCAGCGTGGCCCAAAGCGCGTACAGGATCAGCGATCCCAATATGGAGACGGCCTCCCGCTGGGCGACTATCGGGCCGGCAACGCCCATCAACCAGGGCAGACCCAGGTCACCTGCATGGGCCTGCTGAACAGTCGGCCGGAATTCCAGCCAGCCGTCACTTCGGCTGAACAGGGTTGCGACGGGGATGACACCGCTCAGTGCGCCGAGCAGGGTGAAGCCCAGCAGGATCGCCGTCGTGGGAGATGTGCGGATGGCGTCGAGCGCGGACTCGAGCCCGATCCGAACGGTAGGCGATCGAGATCGCCCCCGATGGATCACCGGATCACACGTCCAGGTTCGTCACGTATTTCGCGTTCCGCTCGATGAACAGCCGCCGCGGCTCCACCTGGTCGCCCATCAGCTCGTCGAACAGGGTGGACGCGGTCTGCGCGTCCTCCATGGTGACGCGCAGGACCGTCCGCTTCTCGGGATCCATGGTGGTGTCCCAGAGCTGGTCCGGGTTCATCTCGCCTAGCCCCTTGTAGCGCTGGATGTTGATGTTCCCTTTGCCGTCGCCGTTGGAGAGCCGCTTGACGAACTCGTCGCGCTCGGGGTCGCTGTAGGCGTAGAAGATTTCTTTGCCTTTGGCCACTCGGAAGAGCGGCGGTTGGGCGATGTAGACGTACCCCGCCTCGATCAGCTCCTGCATCTGACGGAAAAAGAAGGTGAGCAGCAGGGTCCGGATGTGCGCCCCGTCCACGTCGGCATCGGTCATCAGCACGATCTTGTGGTAGCGCGCGTCCTCCAGCTTGAAGTCGTCCTTCACGCCGGTGCCGATGGCCGTAATCATGGCGCGAATCTCTTCGTTGCTGAGGATCTTGTCGATGCGCGCCCGCTCCACGTTGAGGATCTTGCCCCGCAGCGGCAGGATCGCCTGGAACTCCCGCTTCCGGGCCTGCTTGGCGCTGCCGCCCGCGGAATCGCCCTCGACCAGGTAGAGCTCGCAGAGCGCGGGGTCGTCGTAGGAGCAATCGGCCAGCTTGCCCGGCAGCACCGCGTTCTCCAGTCCCGACTTCTTCCGCACCAGGTCCCGCGCCTTGCGGGCCGCCTCGCGCGCCCGGGCCGCACTCACCGCCTTCTCGATGATGTTGCGAGCGACCGGCGGGTGTTCCTCCAGGTAGCTGCCGAGGTGCTCGTTCACGATCGTCCTGACGATCCCCTCGACCTCGGAGTTCCCCAGCTTAGTCTTGGTCTGCCCCTCGAACTGCGGCTCCCGCACCTTGACGTGGAGCACGCAAGTGAGTCCCTCGCGGATGTCCTCGCCGGACAGGGTGAACCCCTCCTTCTTGAGGAAGTCGCGCCGCTTGGCCACGTCGTTGATGGTGCGAGTGAGCGCAGACTTGAATCCGGTGAGGTG
>JACCSE010000044.1 GCA_013813145.1 Gemmatimonadales bacterium | reverse complement strand
GCGTCACCCAGACCGTCGTCACCGGCTCGGGCGGAGAGCTGGCGAGGCGACTCCGGGAGGACGGCGTTCGCGCCCGCGAGGTGGCCTGGCGCGCGGGGCTGGACCCGCGCGCACTCGTAGGAATCTTCGCTGAATTGCGGGGCGGCCCTGCCCTGCTTCACGCCCACGATGCCCACGCGCTCACTCTCGCCGGCATCGCCTCCTGGTGCTCCGGCTCGCCCCTGGTGGTGACTCGCCGGGTGGACTTCCACCTTCGGCGCCGCGGTTTCTGGACCCGGGCGGATCGGGTGATCGCGATCTCCGAGGCGGTCGCTGGCGTGCTTCGAGCCGACGGTATAGACCCGAGCCGGATCGCCGTAGTGCATTCGGGCATCGATCTGTCCGCCGCGGAGCGCGCCGTCCCGCTCGGTGTGCGCGCGCGGCTCGGTTTGCCGGCCCACGCGCTCGTCGCCGTGAGCGTCGGTGCCCTCGTGCCGCACAAGGACCATGCGACCCTGCTCCGCGCGGCCGAGTTGCTGGAAATTCGCTGTCCCTCCCTCCACTGGATCATCGCCGGCAACGGTCCGCTTCGGCCCCAGTTGGAGCGCCTGCTCGACGAGTTGCGGCTCCGCTCACGGGTGCATCTCCTGGGACAGGTCGCGGATCCATTGCCGCTGGTCGCCGACGCGGACCTGTTCGTCATGAGCTCTAAGGAAGAGGGGTTGGGGACCTCGGTCCTGGACGCGATGGCTCGTGGCATCCCCGTTGCATCGACCGCGGCGGGAGGTCTGCCCGAGATGCTCGGCGGCGGGGCCGGATTGCTGGTTCCGCCGGGGCGGCCCGCGGCGCTCGCCGACGCCGTGGCGCGGCTCGCGGGCGACCCTGAGCTTCGGCGAGAGTTGGCAACTCGCGGCCGCATCGCCGTCCGGCGGTTCAGCGCGGAACGAATGGCAGGTGAGGTTCGAACGGTGTATCGTTCCTGCAGCCCATTTACTTGAAGGCACATGATTTACGTTTGCATTCCGAGCCACAACGAGGCCGCGACGATTGGCCTGCTGCTCTGGAAGATCCGGCAGGTCTTCGCCGGCTTTTCCCGGGAGTATCAGTTGCTCGTGCTCGATGACGGTTCTACCGACGCCACCGCCGAAGTGCTGGAGCCGTACACCCGCGTCCTCCCGCTCACGGTGATCCGTCGAGAGCAGCGGCAGGGATACGCCGCCTCAGTGGAGGAACTGCTCCGGCAGGCGGTGGAGCTGACCGACCGGCCCAAGCGGGACGCGGCCATCCTCCTCCATGCCGATTTCACCCACAATCCCCAGGTGATTCCCGATCTCGTCCGGCGGGTAGAGAGCGGAGCGGACATCGTCGTCGCCGAAGGGAAGCTGGTGGCGGAGCCCTCGCACTCCTATCGCTTGCTGCGCCGTTTCGCCCCGCTGTTGCTGCGCGGGGTGGTGCGCGTGCCCGGAGTGAGCGATCTGGTTTCCGGCTACAGCATCCTGCGCCTGGTCGCGCTCCGAAATGCGCTGCGCAGCCATCCGGGCCCCCTGCTGGTCACCGACGGGTGGGCCGCCAACGCCGAGCTGTACTGGCGGGCGGGCCGCTACGCTCGGCGGGTGGAGGCGGTACCCTCGGTGGAACGCCACGATCTCCGGCAGCGGCCCAGCCGGATCCGGCCATGGAGCGCGGCGAGGGATCTGTGGCGGGCCCGGCGCACGCTGCGGAGCGCACCGATCCCTCCGCACCCGGTCGAAGCTTCGAGGCGCGAACCGGAGCCCCAGGCGGAGGCGGTGTCATGATCCGGCCGTTCGCCCTGGTCCTGGGCCTGTTTCAAGGCCCCGCCGCGCCGCCGCCGCCGCCGCCGCTCGACTACCCCTTCGCGGTCGGTGAGACGCTGAGCTACAGTGCCAAGCTGGGCATGCTGACGCTGGGGAGCGGGACGCTGGAGGTCGCCGCACTCGATACGGTCCGCGGCGAGGAGAGCTTCCGGTTCCGGTTCCGGATCAAGGGCAAGACGGTGTTCTACTCACTCGACGACGTGCTGGAGTCGTGGGTCAGCACCGAGAGCTTCAGCTCGCGGCGGTTCGTGCAGGACTTCGTGGAGAACGAGAAGCCAAAGCATCGCTCCTACGAGATCTTTCCCGACTCTGGCTTCTACCGGGAGAGCGGACGCGACACCACGTTTGCCACCGTAGCAGAGCCGCTGGACGACGCGGCATTCTTCTACTTCGTGCGGATCACTCCGCTCGAGGTCGGCCGGGAGTACGTGTTCGAGCGGTACTTCAAGAAGGACAAGAATCCGGTGACGATCGAGGTGGTCAAGCGCGAAAAGATGGAGCTGCCCGATGGCCGCAAGGTGCAATGTCTGGTGCTGCATCCGGTGATCGACACCAAGGGGCTGTTCTCCAAACGGTCGGATACCCGCATCTGGCTCACCGACGACGAGCGCCGGCTGCCGGTGCAGATCCGGAGCAAGTTCCCTTTCGGTACGATCACCCTGCGATTGAAAGACGTGGCGCTGCCGGCTCGCGTAACCTCCACCTCGGGCCGCTGAGGGTGGTCTATAAGGAAGCGGACGTAGCCCGCCTCCGGACGATCCCGGTGGCCGGTCGCCGGAACAAAGTAGACCGTTCGCTCCTCGCCACGCCTCCCGGCACCGACCGCTCCTTCGCCGCGTTTCTGAAGAGTCTCCCGGACGTGCTCGGCGCCCGGGATCTGCGCGCCGTCATCGCCGGCGTCGCCGCCGCGGCGCACGCGGGCCGCGGCGTGGTCCTCCTCGCCGGCGGGCATGTGGTCAAGACCGGGCTCGGGCCGCTGATCAACGCCTGGCTGGCGCGCGGCATCGTCACCCACCTGGCACTCAACGGCGCGGCGGCGATCCACGACTTCGAGCTGGCGGCGTACGGCGGAACCAGCGAGGACGTGGAGAGCGGCCTGGCCGACGGCAGCTTCGGGATGGCGGAGGAAACCGGGGCGGAGATGAACGCGGCGATCGCCGCGGCGGCGCGGGCGGAACAGGGGATGGGCGAAGGGTTGGCTCGCTCCCTGGCGGCTCGCGGAGATCTCCCCGGGACGGATGTCTCGATCCTGCTCGGCGCGCTGCGCCACGACGTGCCGGTCACCGTGCACACCACGATCGGCGCCGAGATCATCCATCAGCACCCCGCCGCCGACGGCGCGGCGCTCGGCGCTACCAGCTTTCGGGACTTTCGCCGGCTGGCCGGCTCACTCCCCGCGCTGGATCAGGGCGGCGCGGTGCTCAACTGGGGCAGCGCCGTGGTGCTGCCCGAGGTGTTCCTCAAGGCGCTCACCATCGCGCGCAACCTCGACGCCGGCCGCCCCACTCACTTTCTCGCCGCCGACTTCGACATGCAACGGCACTACCGCCCGAGGATGAACGTGGTCCAGCGCCCCACCCGGGCAGGCGGCGCGGGGTATCTGATCACCGGCCAGCACGAGGTGGTGATACCGATGTTGGTGTGGGGGGTAGTGGAGTCCTTGTCACCCTGAGCGAAGCGAAGGGGACATACCCCTGCTCATGCCCCCTTCGCTTCGCTCAGGGTG
>JACCSE010000038.1 GCA_013813145.1 Gemmatimonadales bacterium | reverse complement strand
GGGTGGTCGGCGCGGCGATAGTAGGTCTGTTCATGGCTCTAAATATGGCACAAAGAGCCGGGTGTGTCAAGTATATTAGTGCCCAAAGTAGCCCGTCCCCCTCGTTCAGCCTTGCCTTGCCTTGCCTTGCCTAACTTTACCGTGCCATGCCTTACCGTGCCGTACCTCGCCTCGCCTGCCTTGCTTTGCGTTGTCCGCCCGACCACCCCACCCGACAGACTCTAGCATGGTGCCCAGCAATTTACGGGCTGGCGTGCCTATTCTCAATGTCACGACTCAAACTGACCCACTACCCCCGCTGCCCCCTCCGCCCCCCCAATCATTAGATTGCCCTGACCATTCCCCCGGAGCCCACATGTCACCAAGAAAACCGACCATCGATGGTCTCGACGATACGGACGACGAGGACGGCATCCTGCTGGAAGAGACCGCGGCCGACACCGACCTGAGCCTGCACCTGGCGGACGAGGAGCAGGTTGGCCTCGGCCATACCCCGCCCGGCGTCGACCCCTACATCGAAGACAAGAAACGGGAGGACGAGAGGTAGCGCGGGTGCTCATAGACGTTCACGCGCACTTCCTGCACGACCGCACGCCGCGCGCCGACTGGCGGGAACGCAACGCCAGCCGGCTGCGCGCGGGCGAGCGCGTCGGCATCACCTTCCACGTCGCCTCCATTCTCGGGAGCTGGGGGCATACCTCGCCCACCTACTTTCCCTCCCCGGCCGACTGCCGCTACGGCAACGACCGGATGCTCGACCTCCAGCGCGAGCACGCCGGACGAATCCGCGGCTACGTGGCGGTCAATCCCAACTACACCGACGACGCACTGTCCGAGATCCGCCGCTGCCTCGATGCCGGGATGATCGGTATCAAGCTCGCCGCGAGCCGCCGCGCCGACGATCGGCTGCTCGACCCGGTCTGCCGGCTCGCGGCCGAGCGTGGGGTGCCGGTCCTGCATCACGTCTGGCAGCACCGCCGCCGCGACTACCCGGCGCAGGAGGCCTCCGACGCCCGCGAGCTCGCGACGCTTGCCGGCCGCCATCCGACCGTGCCGTTCATCCTCGCCCACATCGGCGGCGGAGGAGACTGGCTCCACTCGCTTCCCCTGCTTCGAGCAGTGCCGAACATTCTGGTGGACCTCTCGGGAAGCGGCGTGGACGGCGGCATGCTGGAGGCCTGCCTCGACGCGGTCGGCGTCGAACGCCTCCTTTGGGGCTGCGACCTGACGATCGAGACCGGCTGGGCCAAGCTCCGCTACCTCGAATACCTGCTGCCGGCCGAGGAGATCGAGCTGGTCCGCTGGCGCAACGCCGCGCGGATCTTCCCCCGCGGCGCCTTTCCCGCGGACTGATGCGCATAGACGTCAACGCCTTCCTTGGCGCCTACCCGTTCCGCCGAGTTCCGGGCACCTCGCCCGAGCAACTGCTCGGGGCAATGGACCGCACCGGTGTGGACGAGGCCTGGGTCACCCATCTGCCCGGCATCTTCTGGCGCGATCCGCACGAGGGAAACGCCTGGTTGCTCGACACCGGCGGTCGCCATCGCCGGCTCCGGCCGGTCCCGGCTATTCAGCCCGAGATCGCCGGCTGGGACGAAGTGCTGCGCGTCGCGGTGTCCGCCCGCGCTCCCGCCGTCCGCTGTGATCCCACCTTCCACGGCATCGCCCCGTCCGGCGCCGCCATGCGGAAGCTGGCCGCGGCCTGCGCCGCGGCCGGGCTGCCGCTCATGCTCGCCGTGCGGCTGGAGGATGGCCGGCAGCGCCACCCCAACGACGCCGCAGGGGAGCTTCCCGCCGCCGCGGTCCGCGCGCTCATTCGAGCCGACCCCGCTCTCCGCCTGGTGGTGACCCACGCCGACCGGCCGTTCATCGAGGAAGTGCACTTCGGGTCCACGCCGGAAGAGGCGCGGCGGCTCTGGTGGGACGTCTCGTGGGTCTGGGGCCCGCCCGAGGACCACCTCCAGACCCTCATCGGAAACGTCGGCTCGGACCGGTTCGTCTTCGGCACCGGCCAGCCGCTCCGGCTCCCCGAAAACGGCGTCGCCAAGCTCGACCTGCTGGATCTGGACGAGGAGGCCCGGGCTGCGATCGAGTCGGGGAACGCGGGCCGGCTCCGGGGACCGGCGCGGTGAGCGCCGCTCCCGACCTGGCGGGCCGGCTCCAATGGGGCCTCGTTCCGGCCGTGCCGGTTCCGTTCCGGGGTGGCGAGCTGGACGAAGCGGCGCAACGCGGCTATGCCCGCTGGATGGCCGCGCATCCGGTCGCGGGCGTTGCGGTCTGGGCGCACACCGGGCGGGGTCCCCACCTCAGTGCCGAGCAGCGCCGCCTGGTACTGGAGATCTGGCGGGAGGCGCTGCCCGATCGGATCGTCGTCGCGGGCGCCCGAGACATCACCATGGCCATCGAAGCCCGGCGCGGCCGCGCCGACGCGATCCTCGCCTTTCCCAGCGCGCAGGATCCGGTGGGCTACCACCAGCGGCTCAGCCGGGAACTGCCGGTCATCGCCTTCTGGCTCTATGAGGAGGCGGGTGGCGTGGCGTACGACGATGCCACGCTCGACGCGATCCTTGCACTGCCGGGCGTCGTCGGCATCAAGATGGCGACGCTCGATTCGGTCATGACCTACCAGCGGGTGGCGGCGCTGGTGGCTCGCCATCCCGGCAAGCTGCTCATCACCGGCGAGGATCGCTTCCTCGGCTACTCGATTCTGCTCGGCGCGCGCGCGGCGCTGGTCGGCATGGGCGCGGCGCTGCCGGACCTCCAGGTGGATCTGCTTCGCGCCCGGGCCGAGGAGGATTGGGAACGCTTCGTGAGACTGTCGGCTCTCTGCGATGGCTTCGCCCAGGCGACGTTCATCCCCCCGATGGAGGGATACGTCCGCCGCATGTTGTGGGCTGCCGCGGCCGACGGCGCGCTTCCGGGCGACGCGTGCGACGACCCCTGGGGCCCCGCGCTGCCTGACGGGGAGCGCGCGGCGGTCGAGCTCGCGGTACGGGATGCGCGCGCAGCTCGAGCGTGACTTCGAGCGCTTCGGCCGCGACCTGCCGAGGGACTTTGCCGGATATGTGCGAGAGCGCTACCGGATAGATCTCTCGGCGCGGTATCTCGGCTTTCCGCTGCCGCACCCCGTGGGCAAGGGCTCGGGACAGCTCTCGCTGAATCAGGACCAGCTCGAGGCCGACCGGGACGCGGGACTCGCCTTCGTGGTGCTCAAGACGGTCATCGCCGAGGATCCCGCCGGCGAGCGCAGCATGGGCGCATGGGCCGTTCACGAAACCCGAATGAAGGTCGAGCGCCGGCGCTCCTCCGCCGGGCGCGAGAGCTGGACCGTCACCTGGAAAGGGCGAGGGTGGGATCGCCCGTTCGAGGAGTACCTGGCGCTCGTCCGCGCGGCTGCCGAGCTCACACGGTCCGGGGCGCTGATCGCGGTGCCGTCGGTCAAGTACCACCTCCCGGCGCTGGGTGAGCCGTTCCGCGAGGCCGAGTATCGCCATACCACCGAGGCGCTGGCACGGGCCTGGGGCAGCGAGCCGCTGCCACTGGAGAAGGACTTCTCCCCCACCCTCGCCGGTGACCGCCTTGCCGACGAGCAGGCGCAGATCCTCCGCTGGCTCCGGGAAGTGCCGGGTCAAATCCGAGCTGGCGCGACCGGCGCTCCCCCACGGCTCGCGCTCAAGCTGATGAACGCCCGGCACGACGACGACTTCCAACTACGGATGCTCGAGGCGGCTCGAGGGGCCGACGCGCTGGTGGTGTTCAACCGGCTCTGGTCGGTGGAACAGGCGGTAGCGTACGGCGGCTACGACCTGAGTGCGCGCAACCTCCGCGTGCTCGCTGCGCTTCGGGAGCGGGGGCTGGATCATCCCCCGCTTACGGGCACTGGCAACGTCTCCACCGGCCAGGTCCTCCTCGAATACGCCCGCCTCGGCTGCGAGAGCGTCCAACTCCATACGTTGTTCCAGCTCCCCCTCTCCGAGTACCCCGCGGTCTCCGGCTCCCGCCAACAGCGGGCCCTGCACCTTCTCTTCTTCGACCCGACCTGCGGCGTGATCGCCGGCCTGCTCGCACTCGAAGCGGCAGGCGAGCTTTCGCGAGTCGGCGGGGAGCTGCGATTCCTTGATCTATGTCGGTCCGCCGGAGAAAAGCATTGACCACAGAGGCACAGAGGACACAGAGTCCTCCGTGCCCTCTGTGCCTCTGTGGTGAACTTCCAACAGCGATCTCACCCATGCGCATCCAACGTATCGAACTGTACGAGCTGACCCTCCCGCTGGTCGAGCCGTTCATCATTTCGGGCGGGGTGATGACGGAGCGGCGGTCGCTCGTGGTGGTGTTGCACGATGGGGAAGGTCACCGCGGCTTTGGAGAGTCCCCGCCGTTCGAGCTGCCGTTTTATTCGGAGGAGACCCTCGCCGGCGCGCGGCACCTGTTGGAGCGGGTGCTGATTCCCCGGTTGGCGGGGCAGGAGGTCGAGGGACCGGAAGACGTGGACCGCCTCCTCCGCGTCGGGGTGCGCGGCAACTCGTTTGCCCGGGCGGCGCTCGAGACCGCCGCCTGGGACCTTGAAGCCGCCCGGCGGAGTACCGGGCTCGCGGCCCTGCTGGGCGAGCGACTCGGCGCCACGCCGGCCGCGGAGATCCCCTGCGGCGTCGCCCTCGGCATCCCGGCCGACCGCTCACCCGACACCCTGCGACGCTGGATCGAGGAAGCCGTCGCCCAAGGTTACCGGCGGGTAAAGATCAAGGTCGCGCCCGGCTGGGACTCGCTCGCGGTGCGGACGGCGCGGGCGGCGATGGCGGGCGCCGATCTTCCCCTCACCGTAGACGCCAACGGTAGCTACGAGTGGCCCGAGCACGAGGCCAATCTCCGTGCGCTCGACGACACGGGACTGCTCTACATCGAGCAGCCTCTTCCCCCGGACGAGCTGGTCGGCCACGCCCGCCTCGCGGAAACGCTCCGCACTCAGGTCTGCATCGACGAGACCCTGCGCGACGCGCGCGCCGCCCGTCAGGTGGCCGAGCTGGGTGGGCCGCTGGTCTGGAACGTCAAGGTTCATCGGATCGGAGGTCTCAGCGAGGTCTGCCGGGTGGTGCGAATCGGGCTGGGCTGCGGCGCCCGCCTGTGGGCCGGGACCATGCCCGAGTCGGGGCTGGGCTCCCAAGCGGCGCTCGCGGCGGCCGCGCTGCCGGGATTCATCTATCCCTCGGATCTCGAGCCCAGCGTCCGCTGGTTCGGGGTGGGCAACGACGTCATCCCGCTGGAGATGAGTCGCGATGGGATGATGGCCGTTCCGGAATGCTCCATTGCTCGTCTCCTCGACGAAGACGCCTTCCGTGCAGCCACCCGGTTGGTGCTGAATGTTGCGTAGCGGCCTTCCCTGCTGTGGTGCCCATCCCTCGCATTAGTCCCCACGCTGTCGAGGGTTGGTCCCACCCCGCGGAGCTCATCTGCGGCATCTACATCCAGCCCAGCCGCTTAGGAGTCCCGATCACGGGTCACTACGGGGACGTGATCTGTGGTACAGCCGGTGCATCCCTCCCATCCACATTCTTGTACTTCACTCCTCCAGGGAGACAGCATGGGACCGAGCGTTGACCTGCAAGTGTGGGGCGGCCGCCTCTGCTTGGGACTCGTGACCCTGCTGGTCTCTCTGGGCTACTACTACGGCAACGTCCGCTTCGTGCCCGTGGCTGTCGGATTCGCGATCCTGGCCGGCGTGTTCTACTTCGGACGGGTCCCATCTTTGGCGGCGTCGAGGTCGGTGGCGAACTCGGGGCGTCACCGGGCGCTGTAGCGTCGTCCTTCCCGTTGCGCGAGGTAAGCCTCGCGCCCACGGTTTGGCCGCCGTCAGCCATCCGCCGTCCGCACCCATTCCGACCTCCCCCATGCCGTTTACCCGCGACCAGATCCGCTCTTCGATAGAACGCGCCGGCGACGACCACTGGCAGGCCCTGATCCGCCACCACGAGGACGCCTACCCCGCGAGCCGCCCGACTCCCGGCGACATCTGCCGCGCCGAGGCCGAGCGGCTGAACCAGCTCGGTCTCGCCGACCGTCCCGACATGCGCCTGGCCCAGACCCGGGTGGAACGACAGGACGGTTCGGTGCGCATCACCCACATCTTCGAGAGCGGTCCGTCCAAGACCCGCCAGCCGATCGAGCCGTACACCAACTACGAATAGGAGCGCCGGGGCGTGTCCTGAGTACTATTCCTCGGGATGCCCGGCCTCACATTCCATCTCATTCCGCACACTCACTGGGACCGCGAGTGGTATCTGACGCGTGCGGGATTTCTGGCGCGGCTGGTGCCGATGCTCGACGATCTGCTCGAGCGGCTCGACCGCGACCCCGGGCTTCGCACCTTCCTCCTCGACGGTCAGACGGTGCTGGTCGAGGACTACCTGCGGGTGCGTCCCGACCGGCGCGAGCGGATCCAGCGACTGGTGCGCGACGGCAGACTCCAGGTGGGGCCCTGGTACGTCCTGGCGGACGAGCTGATCCCGTCGGGCGAGTCGCTGGTCCGCAACCTCCTCGCCGGGCAGGCCGACAGCACCAGCCTGGGCGGCCGGAGCGACGCGCTCTACTCGCCCGACGCGTTCGGGCACCCCGCGGCGTGGCCCACGCTGGCCGCGGAGTTCCGAATCCAGTTCGGCGCGCTGTGGCGCGGCGTGGGGGGCGAGCCGGGCCAGGATGGGGATCTCTACCGCTGGCGCGCTCCCGATGGAAGAGAGATCCTGATCCATCACCTGCCGCCGGACGGTTACGAGGTCGGGGCAACCCTTCCGGCCGGCTGGGATAGGATCCGCCGAGCCCTGACCCGCCGTGCCGTGACTCCTCACGTTGCCGTGATGGTCGGGGCCGACCACCACGCGGTCCATCCCGACATCGGCGGGCTGCGCGATGCCCTCGCCGCGCTGGAGCCGGACGCCGACGTGCGAGTGTCTCGGCTGGACGAATTTCTGTCCGACGCCGCGCGCTGGGCGGATCGCTGCCCCACGTTGACCGGTGAGTTGCGATGGTCGTACGGCTACACCTGGACGCTCCAGGGGGTACACGGCACCCGCGCGCCACTCAAGCGCCGCCATGGCGAGGCGGAGCTGCATCTCGAGCGTGTGGCCGAGCCGCTGGCGGCGTTGGCTCGCTGGCGGGGCGGCCCCGATCCCGGGCCGCTGCTGGATGCAGCCTGGCGAACGCTGCTGCGCTGCCAGTTTCATGACTCCATCGCCGGCTGCACCTCGGACGAGGTAGCGCGTCGAGTCGCGGCCAGAATCGAGGACGCGCGGTCGATCGCCGGGCAGGTCGCGCGGTCGAGCTTCCAAACGCTGGTAGGCTACGATGCGGACCGCGCCCGCGACCGTGCGGCCGAGACCGCGCCCGCCCTCCTCCTCTGGAACCCCGCTCCTCGACGCCGCGGCGGGGTAGTGGTGGCTGACCTGACCTGGCTCCGGCGCGATATCCTGGTCGGCCCGCCAGGAGAGCGGACGCCGCGCCGTGGCGCATCGCCGACCCTCGCCCAGATCGGGGCCGCGGTCGGCGGTCTGCCGTTTCAGCTCCTCGGCCGCGCGGTGGGGCACGAGCGGCTCGACTCCGCGCGCCACTACCCGGACCAGGACGAGGTCGAGGTCACCCGGGTCGCGCTCTGCGTTGCGCGGCTCGGCGGCCTTGGCTTTGCCCGGGCCGCCGTCCGGCCCCAGCCCAGCGCGCCAGCTCCCGTCCGCGTGGCCGGCAGAATGCTGAGCAACGGGCTGCTCGCCGTCACGGTGGCGAACGACGGTACCGCGGCGTTGCTCGATCTCCGGACCGGAGTCCGTCACGACGGTTTGCTCGCGATCGAGTCCGAGGGAGATGTGGGTGATACGTACACCCATGCCGCGCCTGCCAATGCCGCGGTGCGGCGCCCCGCGCGTCCGGCCGCGGTGCGCACCATCGCGGGGGGCCCGCTGGTGGGGGCGGTGGAGATCCGCTCGCATCTGGAGACGGCGGAAGGCCGGGTCGAGCTTCGCCTGGTCCTCTCGCTTCATGCCGGCAGCCCGGTGCTTCGCTGCACGCTGGAGTTGAACAACGCCGCGCGCGACCACCGCTTGCGGGTCAGGATCCCCGCGGGCGCATCCGGCCCGGGCGTAGCGGCCGGTGGCCCGTTCGGCACGGTGATCCGGCGGCGAACGGAAGCGGCTCCGGGCCGCTATCCTCGCGAGACGCCGGTGAGGACCGCCCCCGCGCACCGGTTCGTCATCGGCTCCGGCGGCGAAGGCCGGCTCGCGGTGCTGGCTCCCGGGTTCTTCGAGTACGAGCACACCGCGGCGGGCGAGCTCGTGGTCACCGTATTGCGCGCCGTCGGCGAGCTGTCGCGCGAAGATCTGGCCACCCGTCCCGGGCACGCCGCCTGGCCGGTGCCCACGCCCCTGGCGCAGTGTCCGGGTCCCGACCGGCTCCAGCTCGCGCTCTGCCCGGTGAACTCCGCTTCTCCCTCCGGTATCACAGGCCTGGCGGAGGTGTGGGAGGATGTCTTCCTCCCCCCGCGTGGCACCTGGCTCCGGCAGGCCATCGGTCTCCAGATTCCCGAGCTGGACATCTGGCTTCAGGGTGACGGTCTGGTCTTCTCCTGCTGCAAGCCGGCCGCCGACGGCGATGGAATCGTGCTTCGCTGCTACAACGACACGGACCGCCCCACCACGGGCCGCTGGCGCCTCTCACTGCCCGCGCGCGAAGTCTCCCGCATCCGAGCCGATGAGGGACCCGGCACCCGGGTGCCGCTGGCTGACGGTGGACGGGAGATCCGCTTTGACGCCGGCCCCCGCGAGGTGGTCACGTTTCGCGTGCTGCCGGCTCAGCTACTCGTTGACAGCCAGGCATTCCGTTAGTGCCTGCTCAGTCCGGAACTCCTCCGAAGCGGAATGAGACAAATGGTGAACGGCGGCAGCACGGCGAACACCGTTGCCGATGCCGCCAAGCCATCGCTAAGTTGCCTCATGCGCGATCCCCCGGCGCTGCCCTGCTATCCCTGTCCCCACCACTCCGCCTGCTGCGCCTATGGCGTCACCCTCAGCGATGACGAGGCCGCGGTCATCTCGCGGACGCACGGGAGCGGCGCGATCTATCGCACCCGCTGGGGCGAGTGGCGCACCCGGGTCCGCCGGGGCCGCTGCGTATTCCTTCGGGACAACGTCTGTACCATCCACGCCGAGCCGTACTATCCCGCGGTCTGCCGCGGCTTCCCCTGGACCGACGCGGAGACCGGCGGCCCCTACGAGTACGACCGGACCATCTGTCCCGAGTTCGTCATCCGCCCCGAGCTGGTCCGAATCAACGGCCTGGCCTGACCCAAGGAGTTTCGAGTGCCTCTCGTCCGTGCCCTCCGGGCGCTGCTCCCCGCGCTCGCCCTGGTGAGTGCCGCCGCGCCCGCCGCCGCGCAGGCTGATTCCGCGCTGGAGCGCGCTCGCAAGCTGCTGCGTTCGACGCCGCTCATCGACGGACACAACGACCTGCCCTGGGCCATCCGGGAAGTCGAGACCGCCCCGCGCGACGTCGCCCGCTACGACCTGCGCGGGCAGGTCCCGGGACACACCGATCTGGCCCGGCTCCGCGCCGGAATGGTCGGCGCCCAGTTCTGGTCGGTGTACATCCCGGGCGAGATCCGGGACAGCGGATACGCCCGGGTGCAGCTCGAGCAGATCGACATCGCCCGGCGAATAGTGGCGCGCTATCCCGACCGCCTCGCCCCCGCCCTCACCGCCGACGATATTCGCCGCGAGTTCAAGCGCGGACGTATCGGCTCGCTGCTCGGGATGGAGGGCGGCCACGCCCTCGAGAATTCGCTCGGCGCGCTCCGGGCCTACCACGCGCTCGGCGCACGGTACATGACGCTCACCCACAACGTGACGCTCGACTGGGCCGATGCCGCGCTGGACACCGCCCGCCACGGCGGGCTCACCGAGTTCGGCCGCGAGGTGGTCCGCGAAATGAACCGGCTCGGCATGCTGGTGGACCTCTCGCACGTCTCTCCGGCGACCATGAGCGACGCGCTCGACGTCGCCGAGGCGCCGATCATCTTCTCTCACTCCGCGGCCCGCGGCCTGGTGGAGCACGGGCGCAACGTGCCCGATTCGATCCTGGCCCGCCTGCCGCGGAACGGCGGCGTGATCATGGTCACGTTCGTGCCCGATTTCGTCTCGCAGAAAGTCGCCGACTGGGCGGCGGCGCTCGACGCGCTCGCCGCCCAGGTCTCGGCCTCGGTGACCGATTCCACCGATCGGACGCGCCTGCTCGAGTCGTGGGTCGCGGCCCATCCCGCTCCCAAGGCTACTCTCGCTCAGGTCGCCGACCACATCGATCACGTCCGCAAGGTCGCCGGCGCGTCGCACGTGGGCATCGGGAGCGACTTCGATGGTATCACGAACGTTGTGGTGGGCCTGGAGGACGTCTCCACCTTCCCGGCACTCTTCGCCGAGCTGATCCGCCGGGGCTGGTCCGACGGGGACCTCAGGAAGCTGGCGGGCGAGAACCTGCTTCGGGTGCTGCGCGCCTCGGAGTCGACCGCCGCCCGGCTTCAGCGCGAGCGCCAGCCTTCCACCCGCACCATCGAGGAGCTGGACGGTCCGGCTCAGCCAACCTCATGACGGTGCCCGGGGCAGCCGGTCGCCCCGGGCCACGAAGATGAATGCGAAGACGACCGACATCCCGCCGAACAGAAACCACTGCACCGCGTAATGCAGGTGGGATCCCTCGCCCAGCGATGGCGCGGCCAGCCGGCGGGGAAGCCGAGGCAGGGTGGAGTCGGGCGACTGCAGCAGGTAGACCGGGAGCACCGGGTACGGGATCCGCCCGGCCAGCGCGACCGGGTCCAGCCGCCCCCAGGTGACCTGCCCCCGCCGCTCGATCGGCCGGCCTCCGCCCGGGGACAGTGGGAGCGCCACACCCTCGACCCGTACCTCGCCTTCTTCCCGCAGACTCCCCGTTTCCGCGGTGACCGCATCCGCCGAGGGAACGAATCCCCGGTTCACCAGCAGCGCTGTGTCGCGGCCCGCCAGCCTCAGCGGAGTCACCACGTGGACCCCCGGCAAGCCGTTCAGCACCTGCCCCCGCACCACTATCTCGTTCGCCGCGTCGTAGCTCCCGGAGGCAAAGATCCGTCGATGCGCCAGATCCTCCCCCGCCTCCAGCCCTTCAGGGAGCCGGACCACCTCCGCATCGCGCGCCGCCTGGGCGATCCGGTTGGCCGCGCGTCGCTCGCTCAGCCGGTCCAATTGCCAGAAGCCGAGCCGAGCGCACGCCACCCCGGCCAGCAGGAGCAGCGCGACGAGAATTCGGCGGGAGGTGGGTGACATCGTGTCTGTCGCCGGGGACGCGGAGGGAGGCGAGCGGATCGGGGCGGGCGACACAACCGCCCGAGCCTCAACAGGATCGAACCCAGTCCGACTCCGGCCCGCGGTTTGCCGTGCGCTCTCTCGGCTCGACCCTCGATTATCAACTTAACGAGCGTCACGTGATCGGGTTATCTGACGTACTTCATCTCGAGCGCAGCGAGGGACCTTGCCGGCGTGCAAGTAGTGTTGACCAAGCCAGGTGAGGCTCACTAACCACGGCGAGGAAGTGGCATGGGCACGCTCCGACGGAAAATTCAGACGGCGGTCGCGGCGGCGTTCCTGGCTGTGGGTTCGGCGTCGGCTCAGGACGCCCCCCGCGGTCTCACGGTGGTTTCGGAAGGAGATCGCGCGGGACTCTGGGCCGGCCTCGGCCTCGGTGCCGGCGGCGAGTCCTTCGATCTTCGCGACGGCGCCGGCT
>JACCSE010000010.1 GCA_013813145.1 Gemmatimonadales bacterium | reverse complement strand
GCGCCGCGCGAACCACCGCGCTGTCCTCGGCCGGGACGGCGACGAAGCTGTCCGCCGCCGGCGCGGGAGTCCAGGCGGGCAGTCCGAGCCGGCGCGCGGCGAGAGCGGCGTAGTACGATCCCGGCTCCAAGGTGGCCGATCGCTCCCAGCGCGCCCAGGCGGCGGCGGTGTCTCCCGCCGCGGCCCATGCGCGGCCCGCCCAGTACACCGCGGCCGCCGATTCGTCACTCTTGGGGTAGCGGCGCGCGAGCTCGTCGAATTCGCGGGCGCTCACCCCGGCCTCGCCGGTCAGCAGCTCGACCATGGCGGCGCGGAAGCGGGCCGCGGGAGCGAAGCGGCTCGAGGGGTAGCGCAGGGCGGAGCGGCGGTAGTAGGTGCGGGCGAGGCGGTCGGAACGATCGTCGGACGCAAGGTCGCCCAGGAGAAAGAGCGCGGTGGACGCGGGGCCGGCCTCACGTGGGTACCGCTTGGGCACCTCCAGCAACGCGGCGCGTCCCGTGCTGAGCTGCCCGTCGCGCACCAGCGACCGGGCGCGCAGATAGGCCGCTGAAGCGGCGAGCGCTCGAGGGGCCAGAACCAGTTTGAACTGGGCGGCGGCGTCGCGTTGGCGCCCGAGCCGAGCCAGGACGGTGGCGTAGTCGAACCGGTCCTGCGAAGTGCCGAGGCCGGCGGCAAAGGCGTGGACGTACCCCGAGGCCGCGCGGCCCGCGAGTCCTGCGTCCGCCGCGCCCCGGGCCACGGTCAGCTCTTCGGCAGCCGAGAGCGGGGCGAAGGCGCTGTCCAGGAGGAAGACGGCGTCGGGGAGACGAGTCATGCCGAGCAGCTTCTCGCGGAGCCCATCTCGCGGAGCGCTGTCGGCGCTCAGTGCCAGCCGGAGCCTCACCGAAGTGAGGCGGGCTCCGAGTGAGTCGAAACGTTCGGCGGCAACGGAGAGATCGCCCATCGCCTCTCTCGCGGCGGCCTCGGACCAGCCGATCCGCTCGCGCGCGAGCGGCAGAGTCACCTGCTCGTAGAGTGCGGCCCTCGCCAGGCTGTCGTCAGTGACCGCCGCGGCGCGGAGCAGCACCCAGTCCGCGACCATCGGCAGCCGCTCAGCCACCCGACGGTAGGTGGCGGCGGCGCTATCCCGCTGGTCCAGCCGCTCCAACGCCCGCGCCATCACCAACAGCCGCTCGCCGTCTTCTACGGCGTCCTCGGCGGGCCTGACTAGGAGCACTTGGGCCAGCGCGGAGGAGTCGGCGCCCGCCTCGAGCGTCGAGCGGGCGAGCAGCATCTGTCCCCGGCCGCCGAAGAGCGAGTCGAGCCAGGCCTCGCCCGAGAGCAGCCGGCCGACTTCGGGCCACCCGCCCCACTGGCTCGCCGCCGAGGCAGCCAGGAACACCGCCGTCGGGGTGCGCCGGCTGGAGTCCGCCAGCACCGGCGCGACCAGTCGGCTGGCCTGCCAGGGCCGGCCCCGCGCCAGAGCGCCGCGCACGTCCAGCAACATGGAGTCGGTGGCGGACACCACGGCGGCGGGGATGCGGATGGTGGAATCCGGCGCATGGAGCTGCGTGGGGGCAGCGGCGAGGGCGAGGGGAAACACCAACTGCGTCAGCAGCATCAGGCGGTCCAGGAGTTGGCGGGAGACGACTTGTCGAGCAAGTTTTGCGCCTGGACACGCCATCTGTCACCCTGAGCGCTGCGAAGGGGGCATGAGCCGGGTTATGCCCCCTTCGCTGCGCTCAGGGTGACAAAGAGCGCACCCCAACGCGCTCCTCATTCTGCCCCAACCGTTGCAAATTTTGGGTTATCCTTGAGCCATGACCGAGCAGCATGACGATGACCGGATCCGCCTCGACAAGTGGCTTTGGGCGGCAAGGTTCTACAAGACCCGCACGCTCGCCGCCGAGGCGATCGCCGGCGGCAAGGTGCAGGTGAACGGCGACCGCGCCAAGCGCGCTCGTCCCCTTCAGGTGGGCGACGAGGTGCGGGTACGCCAGGGACCGTACGAGCACCTGATCGTGGTGCGCGCGCTGTCGGAGCGGCGAGGGCCGGCCTCGGAGGCGGCGACGCTGTACGAGGAGACTCCCGCGAGCCGCGAGGCGCGAGAGAAGCTGGCGCTTCAGCTCAAGTCCGTGCACTCGGCGTTCGTGCCGGACCGGGGAAGGCCGACGAAGAAGGACCGGCGGGAGATCAACCGGTTGAAGGGGCGGTAGCATCGTTGTCGCCCATATTCTCCACCATCGCCTTCCCGAACTCGCTCGTCTTGAGCAGCGTGGCCCCGGTCATCAGCCGCTCGAAGTCGTAGGTTACCCGCTTCTGGCCGATGGTGCGCTCCAGCGAGGTGACGATGAGGTCGGCGGCCTCGTTCCAGCCGAGGTAGCGCAGCATCATCTCGCCCGAGAGGATCACCGAGCCGGGGTTTACCTTGTCCTGGCCGGCATACTTGGGCGCGGTGCCGTGGGTGGCCTCGAAGACGGCGTGCCCGGTGATGTAGTTGATGTTGGCGCCGGGAGCGATGCCGATGCCGCCCACCTGCGCGGCGAGGGCATCCGAGATGTAGTCGCCGTTGAGGTTCATCGTCGCGATGACGGAATACTCGCGCGGCCGGGTGAGAACCTGCTGGAGGAAAGCATCGGCGATCACGTCCTTCACCACGACGCCTCCGGGCAAGCGGCTCCAGGGCCCGCCGTCGATCTCGGTCGCCCCGAATTCCTCACGCGCCACCTGATAGCCCCAGTCGCGGAAGCCGCCCTCGGTGAACTTCATGATGTTACCCTTGTGCACCAGGGTGACGCTCGGAAGCTTGTGCGTGACCGCGTACTCGATCGCCGATCGGATGAGCCGCTTGGAGCCTTCCTCCGAGATCGGCTTGACGCCGATGGCGCTGGTGGCGGGAAAGCGGATGGTCTGGACCCCCATCTGCTGCTGAAGGAACTCGATCACGCGGCGGGCCTCGTCGGTGCCCGCCTTGTATTCGATCCCGGCGTAGATATCCTCGGTGTTCTCGCGAAAGATGATCATGTTCACGTCCTGCGGCGCCTTGACCGGCGACGGCACCCCCTCGAACCAGCGCACCGGGCGCACGCAGGCGTAGAGATCGAGCTTCTGCCTGAGGGCGACGTTGAGCGACCGGAAGCCGCCGCCGACCGGCGTGGTGAGCGGCCCCTTGATGGCGACGAGGTGGCGATCGATCGCCGCGAGGGTCTCGTCGGGCAGCCAACTGTTCAGCCGGTCCTTGGCCTTCTCTCCGGCCAGGACCTCGAGCCAGGCGAGCCGGCGGGCATCGCCGTACGCGAGGCGGACCGCATTGTCGAACACGTGCCGCGAGGCGCTCCAGATGTCCGGGCCCGTGCCATCGCCCTCGATGAAGGGGATGACCGGCCGGGCCGGCACCTGGAGCTTTCCCTCGCGCATGGTGATCGGCTCTCCGTCGGCGGGAGCCCGGAGATCGCGCTGTTGGGGTTGCGTGGAGGCGGACATGAGGCAGAACCCTTCGGACGGAGCGGCTCGAGAGTGACTGGACGGGGATCGACGCTCAATCTGGCCGGGAGCACCGTCGAGGGCAACGCCGCAGCGGCGATCGAGGGCGCGTGGGCGCGCTACGCCGCCGGTTTCGAAGAGATCACCCGGCGGGCTCGCCAGCGGTTCGAGCGGCGGGACTGGGCCGGCGCTCAGAACGACGCCTCCGAGCGACTCGCCCTCTACCGCGTGCATCTGGACGCCGCCGTCGCCGACGTGCGCGACATCCTGGGTGACGCGGTGATGGAACGGACGCTCTGGGGTGCGGTCAAGTCGCTCCACGCCCGTGAAAACGGCGGGCGCCCCGACGCAGAGCTGGTGCAGACGTTCTTCAACTCGGTCACCCGCCGGCTCTTCGGCACCGTAGGCGTGGATTCCGGCATCGAATACTTCGACTCGGCGCCGGCCCCGCCGGCGGAGGAAGCCGAGCGGGCGCTGGCGGCGACCTGGGCCGGCCCCGCGGTCGATGCTTCGATGGTGCGCGCGATCCTGGAGTCGTACCAGTGGTCTGTGCCCTACGCCCAGCTCGCCGGCAATGCGGAGCGGGTGGCACGCCTCATCGCCGAGCGGGTGGCCCAGGGCGGCGATAGCGGGGCCGTGCGGATCGAGATGCTCCGGCCGGTCTTCTACCGCAACAAGGGCGCGTACCTGGTGGGTCGGGTGCGCCAGGGCGGCACGACCCTCCCCCTGGTGCTGCCGCTACTCAACGCCGAGCGCGGGATCGTGGTGGACGCCGTACTGATGACCGAGAACGAGGCCAGCGTGGTGTTCGGCTTCAGTTGGTCGTACTTCCGGGTTGACGTGCCTCATCCCAGGGCGATGGTGGACTTCCTCCGCTCGATCATGCCGTATAAGCGGGTGGACGAACTGTACAGCGCGATCGGGTTCAACAAGCACGCCAAGACCGAGCTGTTCCGGAGCCTCATGCGCCACCTGGAGGAGCCCGAGGCCCGCTTCGCCTTTGCCGAGGGCGACGAAGGGATGGTCATGGCGGTGTTCACGCTTCCGGCGTTCAGCGTGGTCTTCAAGATCATCAAGGACAGCTTCGGCGCACCCAAGAACACCACCCGACAAGGCGTCATGGACAAGTACCACTTCGTCTTCGTGCGAGACCGGGTGGGTCGTCTCGCCGACGCCCAGGAGTTCGAGCACCTGGATTTCCCCCGCCGCTGCTTCCCCGATGACCTGCTGTCCTACCTCCTCACCGTCGCTTCAGCCGCGGTGCGAGTGGAGGGCGACCGGGTGGTGGTTCGCCATCTCTACACCGAACGCCGGGTCATTCCGCTCAACCTCTTCCTCCGGGAGGCGGAGCCGGAGACGGCGCGCGACGCGGCGATCGACTACGGCAACGCCATCAAGGATCTCGCCGCCGCCGACATCTTCACCGGCGACATGCTGCTCAAGAATTTCGGCGTCACCCGGAACGGCCGGGTGATCTGCTACGACTACGATGAGCTCTGCCTGCTCTCGGAGTGTCACATCCGCCGACTGCCCGAGCCGACCTCGATCGAGGAAGAGTTCGCCGCCGAGCCCTGGTTCCACGTGGGCGAACACGACGTATTTCCCGAGGAGTTCCACGCCTTCCTGGTGCCGTCGGGTGACTTGCGGGAGGCGTTTCTCCCCGCGCATGGCGATCTGCTCACCGTCGAGTTCTGGCAGGGGGTGCAGCGCCGGCTGGCCCTGGGTGAGGTGGTGGACGTGTTTCCCTACCGCCGGAGCGAGCTGCTCCGCCGGCGGGATCCCCCGTAGCCGAACGGGGCCGCCCGGTTGCCCGGACGACCCCGCTCTTCACCGCGAGCCGAGCTGTCGCTCAGCTGATCTTCGTGACGTTCGCCGCCGCGGGGCCTTTCTGGCCCTGCACGATGTCGAACTCCACCCGCTCGCCCTCGGCCAGCGTCTTGAAGCCGCTTCCCTGGATGGCGGTGTGGTGCACGAAACAGTCCTTCTGACCGTTCTCCGGCGTAATGAAGCCGAAGCCCTTGGCGTCGTTGAACCATTTCACGGTGCCGGTGGTACGCATTGCCGTACTCCTGCTGCTTAAAGGTGATCGTCGGAGTCCGGTGGTGCCGTACCTGCCGACTGTTGACGCGGAGCCAAACGAAAAAGAACCTGACAAGAGCCAGGTCCTGGAAGTCGTCACTGGTCCCGCGACTTCCCCGGGAGGATCCCGAGAGAGGGCCAATCTAGAAGGGTGAAACGATAAAATCAATCTGGCTTCAGGCCCGCGACCGGGCGTCCGCCCGCCTGAGGAAGCGCTCCGCGAGCTGCTCCAGACGCTCGTCGCCATCTTCCACGGCTTCGGCGAGGAGCTGCTCCACCTCCCGGCGGAGTGCCGGGTCGCCGAAGTAATAGCCGGTGGCCGCTTCGGCCCCTACCGTGTCACCCCCGTCGGCACCCCGCAGCAGCGCCCGGGCCACGGCCCGCGAGAAACCCGGATCGTCCGGGGAAGGGAGAGGATACCGGTCAAGCGCGTCGCCGCCGGCGTCCTCATTGATGAAGGCCCTGCTCATGTGGGGAAGTATAGCGGACGGGGAACGGTAAACGGTGAACGGGACCGAATTAGCAGTCCCGTTCACCGTTTACCGTTCACCCTCGGCGTTCACCGTTCACCCTCGGCGCAGCACTCAGATGACGAAGTCACCGCCCAACGTCAACTCCACCCGCGAGCCCGCCGGCACGACCACGTCGCGGTCCTGGGTCTCGACCGCGCGCTGGGTCCCGACCGCGCCGCCGAGGATCCCGCCGATCACCGCGCCCTTGGTGTTGCCGCCGATGACCCGGCCAACCAGAGCACCCGCCGCCGCGCCGGCGCCGACCTTGGCGACGTCGCCCGCGTTGGTCTTGCGGTCCACCAGCTTCCGGTCGAGGGCCTGAGCCGAGGCCTCGAGCTGATAGCTCAAGCCGCCGAACGCGATCTCGGTCGGGGTCAGGGTGAGCTTGCCGGTCTTGTCGCCCTTGTTCTCCGATTCCCGGATCTCGGTGATCGTCATGGTCACCGTCGCGCCGGCGGGAATGACGACCCGCCCCTGAGCGTCGGCCACGTCCGAGGCCACCGTCGTGGTGACCTTCTCGCCCACCTTGTGGATCTTCGAGCTGACCTCGCTCTCGATCGTGGTAGCCACCACCGTGCCCGAGGTCAGCATCCGCGGGGTGGGCGGGGCGGGCGCGGCCGGCCGGGGAGCGGGCCGGGGCTTGGGCTTCGCGGCCACCGGGGTGGGCTTCGGAGCCGGGGCCGGCTGGGCAACGGCGGGGTGGTCGGCCAGGACGGCCGAGGAGTCCACCGGCAGCCGTTGCAGATCGCGGCTCAGGCTGTCAGCCGCGGCCCGGTCGCCACCCCCGCCGCCGCATGCGGTCAGGATCACGAGCGTGAGTAGGGACAGTCGCTTAGCCGCCATGATGCCTCCTGTACAGTTGGAACGGAATGGGGAGAGTCGAATCTGCGTCCCCGGGAGGCAAGAGCGGGGCCAGGGTGGGGGCGACGGCGCCGGCCCCTTCCCACCTCACTATCCTTCAGCGCGGCCCGTCGAGCGGAAACCAATGGACGTGGTGCCCAGTATTGTCGTGATCTCACCAGACCGCCGATCTTCGCGCCCGGAGGACCGATGACCAGACTTCCGATCGTTGCCCTGCTCGTTCTGGCGGCCCCGAGTACCGCGGCGGCGCAGTCCAAGGCGTGGTGGGGTCACATTAATGTCCTGGCCCACGATTCGATGCGGGGTCGCGAGACCGGCAGTCCGGAGCACCGCCGTGCCGCGGAATACGTCGCTCGGGCGTTTCAGCGCGCCGGTCTCGAGCCCGCGGGCACCGACGGCTGGTTCCAGCCGGTTCGCTTCCAGGTGCGCCGGATCGCCGAGGACCGCTCCCGGCTTGCCCTCGTGCGCGACGGCAGGACCGAGCCCCTGGCGCTCGGGACCGATGCCACGATCAACGTGCGAGGGTCGG
The DNA here is from genome assembly GCA_013813145.1 of Gemmatimonadales bacterium. Classification (GTDB taxonomy): domain Bacteria; phylum Gemmatimonadota; class Gemmatimonadetes; order Gemmatimonadales; family GWC2-71-9; genus CAVVWJ01. The sequence continues at coordinate 3,089 of JACCSE010000010.1, read as the reverse complement.
GGACCGGCTCGGTCGACGCGCCGCTCGTGTTCGCCGGCTACGGCATGCGGGCACCCGAGTACGGCCTCGACGACTTCGCCGAGCTGGACGTCCGGGGAAAGATGGTCGTCGTGCTCGCCGGGGTGGCACCGGAGGGCATCCCGGGACCCGCAGTCGCGGCCGCCCGCTCGGCAGGGGCGGACGCGATCCAGGCAGGTGGCGCGGCGGGCGTCATCAGCATCTTCAACCCTCACGGTGACCTGCCCTGGTCACGGTACGCCCTCTCCCGGCTTCAGCCCCAGATGCGTCTGGCCTCCGACTCCGCGCCCGCGGGCCCGGTGCTGCTTTCGGTGGTGCTCAACCCGGACCGGGCGGAGCGGCTCTTCGCCGGCTCACCCCATCGGTACGCTGCGCTCCGGGCTCTGGCCGACAGCGGCGCACCCCTGCCCCGGTTCGCGCTCCCCGGCCGCCTCCGCGCCACCGCGGCGCTCCGGGAGGACACCGCCATCTCGGACAACGTGATCGGCCTGCTTCCGGGCTCGGACCCCGCGCTCAAAGGAGAGTACCTGGTGCTCACCGCCCACCTCGATCACCTCGGCGTGGGCGACCCGGTCGACGGAGACAGCATCTACAATGGCGCGATGGACAACGCCTCGGGCATCGCGACCCTGGTCGAGACCGCCGGGACGCTGGCGCGTCGCATGCCGCGGCTCCGCCGCCCGGTGCTGTTCGTGGCGGTCACGGCGGAAGAGAAGGGGCTGCTCGGCTCCGACTACTTCGCCGGCCATCCCACGATCCCGAGCGGCGCCCTCGTGGCGAACCTCAACACCGACATGTTCCTTCCGATCAACCCGCTTCGCCGTCTCCTGGTGAACGGTCTGGAGGAGTCGGACCTGTCCGATGACGTGCGGCGCGCCGCCGGCAGGCTCGACGTCGAGGTCATCACCGATCCGGAGCCGGAGCGCAACGGGTTCGTCCGCAGCGACCAATTCAGCTTCATTCGCCGGGGCATCCCCGCGCTGTCGCTCAAGGTGGGGTTTACCCGCGAGTCGCCCGAGCACGAGCGGGTGCTGAAGTGGCGGCAGGACCGCTATCACGGGATGGAAGACGAGGTGGGGCAGCCGGTGAATCTCCAAGCGGCGGCGGAATTCAACCGGCTGTACGCGGAGGTCGTGACCGAGATCGCCAACCGGCCCACCCGCCCGGCGTGGTATCCGACGAGCGCGTTCAAGCCGGAGGCGGAGGGGACGGAGTAGGCAGTTTCCGCCGAGCTCCAATGCCTCAGGTGCGATCACCCGGCCGCTCTGCCGCGGCTCATCCGATCCACGCAGACCACGCGCGCTACCCACGCGAACGAGTTGTCTCCCGTAATATGGATCCGAGGAGGGACGAGATCCTGCCAGGCGCGGTAGGAGGCACCGTCAAAGTACCCGCGGAACATCGCCACGACTGAATCCTTGAGCTGAACCGACACGGCGCCGGCATTGATCGACACCAGCGTGTCGGCCAGCGACGCTCCAAGGAGGTCCGCATCCGTCTCGAGGTGGGCCCGGCGACCGGCCGCCAGCACTCCCTCCAGCGCCACGCGCGCATCGGCGGCGTCCGTACCGGAAGCGGGACTGCATCCGATCAGAAGGAGAAAAACGGCGGGTGAGACGACTCGCATGGCGCGGGCTCCGCGATGGTCAAGGCCTTAGACCCCGACGCGGGCCCGCGGTGCACGGTTTCAGCCATGCTCTTTCACCCCGATCCGGTCGCTGAACGGGGAGGCCAGAATCTGCTCGAGTGAAGGGCGTCAGGCTGGCGCCGAGGGCCCCTGGGCTCAGACGTACGCGATCAGCCGGCCGGCCGTAACGGCCGCCGCCCATACCGTGAGCGACACCGCGGCCGCCACCCTGGCAGACAGCGGCGCCGGGAGGTTTTGGTCCCAGGTCTCCGCGGTGCGGAAGGGGCCGATGTGAAAACGAAGCGCGTTGAGTCCAGCGACGGCGATAAACCCGAGCTTCCAGCGAAACGCCGGATTGGCCGCGATGGTCACCGGGTCGGAAACGAAGAGGAGGATGCCCGATACCGCCGCCAGCGCGAACCCACCGCGGGCACATCGGAGCAGATGGCGTGCGGTGGCCCTGGCCGGCAGCCGGCGGGACACGCCGAGCAGCCGTAGGTCGAAGGCCGCCGCGCACCCGACCAGGGTGGCGAGCCCCAGCAGGTGCACGGTTTCCACCGCGGGATAGAGCCAGAGCGAATCCCGGATCGCGGCGCTCAGAGCGCTCCTCTCGACCGCCGCCAGCCAGCCGGTGTCCACTCAGCGAAGCTCGGTGGTCCGCTCGCCGATCGTGATCCGCTCCGCGCGCATCTCGTCCGCATGCTCGCGATGGGGATAGCCGTACAACCGGGCACTCTGCCCCACCCGAACGGAGTCCTCCGGGAGTCCGCGCCGAGTCATCCGGGAGGGCGGCGCCAGAACGGCGAGCTAGGTTCGGGTACTGTCGGCCGCGGGCCGCACCTGCACCAGCACGTGCGGATTCACATAATCGACCTTACGGATCGTGCCCGCGAGGGTGAATGCCCGATCGGCGTCGTAGTCGGCCCATCCGTGGTGAAAGGCGCCGGTCAGCACGCCGGCACCTATGAGCAGCTTGGGAATCGTGAGCATGAGGTTCTCCGTGACTTGGGGTCGAGGGCAAAGGCGCCCTCATAGTAGGATAAACTCAGGGGGACAGGGAAAGTCCTAGACGACGATCAGCTCGTGCTGGTAGTCGCCCGGCGTAACATCGAGACCATCCACGCGCGCGTGCGCATTGACCTCGCTTCGAAGTCCGATCTCGCCGGGGACGTAGATGCCGGGCTCCACCGAGAAGCCCACCCCGGGAAGGATGCGCCGCGCGTCGAAGCTCTCGGTGTCGTCGATCGTCGGCCCGAATCCGTGCAGGCCTACCCGGTCGATCGAATGGCCGGTGCGGCACACTATGCGATCGGCATAGCCCGCGGCCGCGATCACCTCGCGGGCCGCCCGGTCCGCTTCCGCGCCCGCCACCCGCTCGCCTGCCGCGAGCCGGCTCCGCAGCAGATCCAGCGCGGCATCGCGCGCGCCGCGGACAGCCGACCAC
>JACCSE010000603.1 GCA_013813145.1 Gemmatimonadales bacterium | reverse complement strand
GGGCAAGAGCGTCCTGGCGCCACGGGGCACGAACTCCGCGCGGGGCTGGGGGCGGAGCGTCGAGTCGGGCGGGACCACCGGGAGCACGCTCGCGACCCGGAGCGTCACCGCCTCGGGCGGGAGCGAGTCGACGGTGCCGTCGGGGCCGAGGAGCAGCGGCCCCGGTGGACGGAGCACGTGCTCCCCGGTGACCCAGACCACGACCGGGTAAGCTATCCGGGCCGATCCGCCGCTCACGATCACGCGCGCGGGACCCAGCAGCTCGACCGGATCCTCCGGCTCCCAGTCGGCGGGGCGCACGGTGCGCCCGGCCGGGACCGCCACCTCGCGGAGGATCCAGACCGTGTCTCCCACGGTCGGCGCCCCGCCCTGCACCGCGGCGAGGAGGAGAAGCACCGGCGTCATCCCCGGCGGATTCGGCGGGCCCGGAGCGCGAAGGCGCGCCGCAGCGGGAGGGCGTAATCGGTCCCGGTCTCCAACATCACCAGATCGGCGCCGGAGGCGGTGAGGGTGCGGATCCGCTCTTCGCGCCGGCGAGCGGCCAGCGCCTTGAGCCGCTGGCGCACCTCGCGGCTCCCGGTGTCCACCAGCACCCGCCGTCCGGTCTCGGCGTCCTGCATCTCGATCCAGCCGGACTCGGGCAGGTCGTGCTCCCGGGGATCGTCCACCGTGATGGCGACCACTTCGTGTCGCGCGGCGAGGCGGCGGAGCGGGCGGTCCCAGCCCTCGGCGATGAAGTCGGAGAGCACCACCACGATGCTGTGGTGCCGGAGCAGCCGGCTGGCGTAGGACAGGCTGGCGGCGAGGTTGGTGCGGCTGCCCGCGGGCTGGAAGGCGACGAGGTCGCGGATGACGCGGAGCGCGTGGCGGCGCCCCTTTCGCGGCGGGATCACCGCCTCCACCTCGTCGGCAAAGAGCAGCGCGCCGACCCGGTCATTGTGGTACGCCGCCGCGAGCGCCAGCACCGAAGCCACTTCGACGGCGAGCCCGGCCTTGCTCACCGGCTCCCCGAACCGGGTGGAGCCGGACTGATCCACCACCAGCATCAGCGTCAGCTCGCGCTCCTCGGTAAAGGTCTTGACGTAGGGACTGCCCAGCCGGGCGGAGACGTTCCAGTCGATGGTGCGGAAATCGTCGCCCGCCTCATAGGCCCGCACCTCGGCGAACTCCATTCCCTGCCCCCGGAATACCGACCGATACTCCCCGGCAAACAACGTCCCCACCAGACCCCGGGTGCGGAGCTCGATGGCCTTGACTTGCTTGAGGATTTCGGGGGAGACGGGCATGGTGGTGAAGGGCTATCAGCTATCGGCTATAAGCTATCGGCCCTGCAGCACCGAGCCTCCGTCCGCACGGACCGATAGCTGATAGCCGATAGCGAGCCTTGCTCCTCATGGCACCTTCACCGCCCCCAGCACCCGCTCCACCACATCGTCGCTGGTCACGTCCTCCGCCTCGGCCTCGAACGTCAACACGATGCGATGCCGCAGCACGTCGGGGGCGAGGGCGCGGACGTCTTCGGGAACGACGTAGGCGCGGCCCCGGAGGAAAGCGTGGGCGCGGGAGGCCTGGGCCAGGGCGATCGAGGCGCGGGGAGAGCCGCCGAAGGCGATGAGGGGGCGCAGGTCGGTCAGTCCGACGCCCGCGGGGTTCCGGGTGGCGCGAACCAGGTCGACGATGTAATCGACCACCTTCTGGTCCATGTAGAGCCCGGCGATGGCGGCGCGGGCGGCGAGGATCGCGTCGGGCTCGAGCAGCCGCTCGACCGGAATCACCTGGCCGCCGCTCATCCGGAGCAGGACTTCCTTTTCCTCGTCACGGCTGGGATAGCCGACCCGGACCTTGAGCATGAAGCGGTCGAGCTGGGCCTCGGGAAGCGGATAGGTGCCCTCGCTCTCGATCGGGTTCTGGGTGGCCAGTACCAGGAACGGCTCGTCCAGCGGGAAGGTGGTCCCGCCAATGGTCACCTGATGCTCCTGCATCGCCTCCAGCAGCGCGGCCTGCACCTTGGCGGGGGCGCGATTGATCTCGTCCGCCAGGATGATCTGGGCGAAGAGCGGGCCCTTCTTGACGTGAAACTCACCGGTCTTCTGATCGAAGACCATGGTGCCGGTGAGGTCGGCGGGCAGCAGGTCGGGGGTGAACTGGATGCGAGAGAACGACGCGCGGATGATCTCGGAGAGGGTGCGGACCGCGAGAGTCTTGGCGAGTCCGGGCACTCCCTCGAGCAGGATGTGCCCCCCGGTGAGCAG
>JACCSE010000601.1 GCA_013813145.1 Gemmatimonadales bacterium | reverse complement strand
CGGTCCCGGCGGCCGCCCGCGACCCGCTGTCGGAGGTGGATTTCCACCGCGCCCGGCGGGCGGCGATTTCGAACGACTCGTCCACCGGCGCCCCGTAGGTGGACGTTCCCCTCACGCGGTAGGTGCGGTAGGTGCCGTCCGGCGCGAGCGTGAACTCCTCCGTGAGCTCGGGCCCCCGTCCGTTGTCCTTGTAGGCAAAGTCGACTCGGGTCAGCCCATCGCTGCGCCGAACCACCGTCTGGTGGCCCGATACTTTGTCCTGGAACAGCACCACGTAGCGCACGGTGTCCGCCGGCGGCGCGGGCGAGGCCGCGGCCGCGAGGCACAGGGCGAGAGTCCATCCAAAGGCCATCGGCCGCTCTCCAGTGGCGGAAAGGGGGAAGCTCGGGAGCCACGACGGCGTGTGTCATCCGTGTCCTCGAAAAGCACCTGGAAGGTAAGCGCTCACAGTGCGGACTGGGCACCGACCGCCGCCTCAGCGGGTCTTGGTGGTAAAGGCCCACGGTTCACGCCGCCGACCTCACCGCGCCGCCCGCATCCGCCGAATCATGGGGGCGCGCCGCCCTTGCTGTGTGCGTGACGCGTCGATCAGGCGTGCTTGTTGGAAGCGCGCAGTGGCTGATTGCGGATAACCGACCTGGCCTTTGGGCGCCACTCGACTGTGCCGCGGGGGTGGTGCATCTTGGGAGCGGGTCACACGGCTGGCCTGGAGCGGCAATGATGGGATCTACCCGAGACCCATTACTTCCGACTCCGCCCGAAGGGAGTCTCTCGACAGAGGTAATAGGACGCAGCAGCCGGGTCTTCTGCTGAAGGTCGCGACATTGTCCGAGTTGAAGGAGGCGAGATTGCTACGTAACGGGTCTGGGCAAGTCGCCACAGCGTCAGCATTGAGTGAGGCGTCAAGTCGAGAGACCTACGGACGTCTCCTAGGTTGCGGGTCCTTCCAGAAACACAGATGCGAGGTCGTTACATGCCGGCAAGGCACGCTCTTCTCCTCGCGGTCCCGCTTGTCCTCGTCCCCTCCTGTGCCTCGGGCGACCGCCAGGCGCCTACCACCGCCGATCTAGTGCTCGAGAAGCCCCCTACCGAGAGCGGGGACCAGCAGGTCGGCGTTGCCGGGGAGCCATTGGCGCAGGATCTCCGCGTCCGCGTGACGCGTGATGAGGAGCCCGTTGCAGGAGCCACCGTGTACTGGACCACCGGCCAGGGCGCGATGAACCCCGCTACGGACCTCACCGACGCCGACGGAATCAGCGCGTCGAGGTGGACCACCAAGTACGTCTACGTCGAGCAGGAAGCCTTCGCCAGCCTGGAGCCGGATCCTGGTCCCAGGGTCCCGGGCTCGATCCTCCCGGGTATGATCATGTTCACGGCCATCGCGGCGCCCGACCCCGATGCCGCCAACACCGTCCACGTGCTCAACGCCGGCGGCAACCGGTTCGAGCCCGGGAGCATCACCATCTCCGTGGGTGACACGATCAACTGGTTCTGGCCGGTCGGCAGCGCCGGCCACAACATCGTGCCGGACGACGGCAATGCCCCGGCCACCTCGGGGGCGCCTGCCGGCTATCCCAAGTTCCTCAGCTTCACGTTCGCGATTCCGGGCGTTTACCACTACTACTGTGCGGTGCACGGCGGGCCGGGCGGTGCCGGCATGTCGGGCGCGGTGACGGTACTCCCGCCGCCTCCGCTGGACTGAGCCGGCGCTCCGCGGTCATGGTGATCGCGGGAGTCGTGGTTTCCGGCTGTCGCGCGATGCGAGCACTCAAGGCCTCCATGAGTCCCACGACCGCTCGCTCCTTCGCCTTCGCCTCTACGTCCACCGTGAGCCGTCGTCCCAGCCACGCCGCCGGAAAGTCGCCCGGATCGATGTAGGCCGCGTGCGGCCGCGGGTTGCTCGAGCTCCAGCCGTCCCGCGGCGACGAGATATGCGTCCAGGGCTCCTTCCCGGCCACGTCCCCGCCGCCAGCTCCGTCACCTCTTCCACTGACGTCCCGTCGCCATGGCACCGGTGGTGGTGCGCGTCGTACACCAGCGGCACACCGGTTTGGCGGCAGAGGGGCAAGAGGTCCGCCGGCGCGAACCGGTGATCGTCGTTCTCCAGCGCCGACAGGCTTCTCGTCCGGTCGCTCAGAAGATCCAGTCCGCGCTCCAGCCGCTCCAGCGAAGCGGCTATCCCGCCGGCCATGCTTCCCCCGTGGAAGACCAGCGTCTCCGCCC
>JACCSE010000571.1 GCA_013813145.1 Gemmatimonadales bacterium | reverse complement strand
GGCCAGCGCCCCGACGAGCGCCGACATCAGCACGCCCGGCCGGCGGCGCCCCTCGGCGCGGGCCGGTGCCGCCGGGCCCGCTGCGGCCGGGAGCGACACGGTGGAGGTGTAGGACTTGTCCTTGAGTGCGTCGGCGAACTCGGCGGCCGTCACGAACCGGTCGGCGGGCAGCTTCTCGAGCGCGGTGAGCACCGCCGCTTCCACATGCCGGGGGATCGTGTGCCGCTGGGTCACCAACGGCCGCGGGCTCTCGGTGAGCACCCGCGCCACCACCGCCTGGGCCGTGGCGCCGGTGAAGGGAGGCTCGCCGGTGAGCATCTCGTAGAGTACGGCGCCCAGTGCGTACACGTCCGAGCGCGCGGTGATCTCGCGCTCGCCCATCGCCTGCTCGGGGCTCATGTAGTGCGGCGTGCCGAGCGACATGCCGGTCTCGGTCATCCGGGCGCCGCCCGCCTTGCTGGCGGCGAGGGCGATCCCGAAGTCCGCCACCAGCGCGGAGCCGTCATGCAGGAGGATGTTCTCGGGCTTGATGTCCCGGTGGACCACCCCCTGGCGATGGGCGTAGTCGAGTGCCGAGGCCACCTCGACGGTGATCCGGACCGCGTCGGCGACGGGAAGTTGCCGCTCGTGGTTCATCCGGTCGCGCAGCGTCTCGCCCTTCACGAACGGCATGACGTAGAACAGGTAGCCGTCCGCCGCGCCGGAGTCGAACAGCGGGAGGATGTGCGGGTGCTGGAGGTTGGCTGTGAGCTTGATCTCGGCCAGGAACCGCTCGGCCCCGATCACCGCCGCCAGCTCGGGGCGAAGCACCTTGAGCGCCACCCGCCGGTCGTGGCGGACGTCCTCCGCCAGGTAGACGGTGGCCATACCGCCGGCGCCGACCTCGCGGTCGATCCGATAGCGGTCGGACAGGGCGGACTGCAGCCGGCCGAGGAGCTCGGGCATGAATGGCTTTGGTTTAGGGGTGCTTGAAGATGCTGCGCGGGGGGCTGCTAGGCTAGGGCGGTAACCTCATCGCGGGGGCGAAGACTGGGGGCCGTCTGCCTTGCGTTCCCGGGCAGCGACTCTGGCAAGCTCACTATCGCATACGCAATACGGGATAGCGACCGAGATATGAGACAATCGCGAGAAAGGTGCGTCCACCACTCCCCGCGCGTCATCGAAACCCTTGCCAGGCCTCGGCGCTCGGCTATCCCAACCCGGCGCCAGGTCATCCACCGCGACATCAAGCCCGAGAATATCCTGCTGCACGACGGACGCGCGCTGGTGGCGGACTTCGGTATCGCGCTCGCGGCCAGCAAGGCGAGCGGCAGGCGGATGACCGAGACCGGCATGTCGCTCGGCACGCCGCACTACATGTCGCCCGAGCAGGCGATGGGTGAGCGGGAGATCACCGCACGCTCGGACGTCTATGCCCTCGGCGCGATGCTGTACGAGATGCTGACCGGCGATCCGCCGTTCACCGGCTCGACCGCGCAGGCGTATCCAGGTGGTGGCCCCTTCGCCCTCAGTGCTTCAGGCCGGACGGAAGCCCGGTGGACAGTCACTTCATGGTGTTCTTCGGATCCTGAGCCGCCTGGCTCGATCCGGGCGCTCTGAGCGTAGCGAAGGGGACCATGCTGATGTGGTTCCCTTCACTGCGTTCAGGGTGACAGCACCATGCCGGTGGCTCGTTCCGGCAAGCAATCCCGCTTAGGGCTCCTCCAGCTCCCGGTGGAAGACGCCGTGCGCATCGCCACCCAGATCGCCGTGGCGCTCGACTACGCGCACCGGCACGGCGTGGTGCATCGCGACATCAAACCGGAAAACATTCTGCTGCACGACGGCAGCGCGGTCGTCGCCGACTTCGGCATTGCGCTGGCCATGAGCCGCTCCAACGGTGCGACCCGGATGACCGAGACCGGAATGAGTCTCGGTACGCCGCACTACATGTCGCCCGAGCAGGCGATGGGCGAGCGTGAGATCGGCCCGCGCTCCGACGTCTACGCGCTCGGCTGCGTGCTCTACGAGATGCTCGCGGGCGAGCCGC
>JACCSE010000518.1 GCA_013813145.1 Gemmatimonadales bacterium | reverse complement strand
CTGTTGAGCCAGGTGGCGGAGCGGGCCGACATCCTCGCGCTCTGCGGAGACCTGACCGATCGCGGCGAGCCGGAAGAGGCGCGGCAACTGGCGCGCGCGCTGGCCGTGGTCGGCGTCCCGATCGTGGCCGTACTCGGCAACCACGACCACGAGTCCGCCAAGGTCGAGGAGGTCAGCCGGATCCTGTGCGAGTCGGGGGTACACGTGCTCGACGGCGATGCGGTCGAGATCCAGGGGATCGGGTTCGCGGGCGTCAAAGGGTTCGCCGGCGGGTTCGGACGCCGGGCGCTGGGGCCCTGGGGCGAGCGGGCGATCAAGCTCTTCGTGCGGGAGGCGCTGGACGAGGCGCTGAAGCTGGAGACCGCGCTCGGCCGGCTCAGGACCGAGCGCCGGGTGGTGCTGCTGCACTACTCGCCGATCGTGGGGACGGTGGAGGGCGAGCCGCTCGAGATCTATCCCTACCTCGGGTCCAGCCGGCTGGAGGAGCCGCTGACCCGCTACCCGGTGGACGTCGTCTTCCACGGTCACGCGCACCACGGCGCCCCCGAGGGCAGGACCATGGGGAACGTGCCGGTCTACAACGTGTCGATGTCGCTGCTGCAGCGGCTGGGACGGGATCTGCCGTTCAGAGTGATCGAGCTGAAGACGGAGGCACGGACGGACGGCCAGGAACCGCAGCGAGGCGGGGCGGTCGTGGGAGATGGGAGATTCGAACGGCGGAGCGAGCATCCGGATCGCCGCGCCACGCCCACTCCGGCGCGGCCGGACCTGGAGAGCAAGTAGCGGCTGGGCTTACCGCAAAAGATCAACCCCCGGCCGGAATCCCCTTCCCTCCCGGCACCCCCAGCTCGGTCATCGCCCGTAGGTCGAGCATCTGTTCCAGCTCCCCGGGAGGGATCAGCGCCTTTTTCTCGAGGAGCTGCTTGACGGTGAGCCCCGTCGCGATCGCCTCCTTGGCCAGCTTCGCCGCCTCAGCGTAACCGAGCTTGGGCGCGAGCGCCGTCACCAGGGCCGGACTCCGCTCCAGCCAGTAGGCGCACTGCCTCTCGTCGGCCTCGATCCCGTCCACGCACCGCTCGGCGAACACTCGGGTCGCATTCCCCACGATCGTGATGCCGAAAACGATGTTGTGGGTGATGACCGGCATCATGACGTTGAGCTCGAGCTGCCCGGCCTCCGCCGCCAGCGCGACGGTGGTGTCGAGCCCGAGCGCCTGGAAGCAGACCTGGTTCACCATCTCGGCGATGGAGGGGTTCACCTTGCCCGGCATGATGCTGGAGCCGGGCTGCACGGCTGGGAGCAGGATCTCAGCCAGCCCGGTTCGCGGGCCGGAGGCGAGCAGGCGGATGTCGTTCGCGATCTTGTTGAGGTCCAGCACATACGCCCGGAATGCGCCGCTCAGGGTGGCGATATCGCCCATTGACTGCATGAGTTGAATTCGGTCGCGGCCTTCCCGCAGCTCCAGTCCGCTCACCTGCTGGAGATGCTTGACCATGAGTCCCGGGTATTCGGGCTCGGCATTGATGCCGGTGCCGACCGCGGTGCCGCCGATTCCCATCTCCCGGAGCCATTCGGCTGCCTGCACCAGCTTTTCGCGGTGCCGTTGCACGGTATGGCCGTAGGCCGCGAACTCCTGCCCCAGCCGGATCGGGGTGGCGTCCTGAAGGTGGGTGCGGCCGGACTTGATGATCCCGTCGAAGGCGCGGCCCCGCTCCAACAGCGACTCGGCGAGCCGGTCCATGGCGGAGAGGAGGACCGGCAGGGTGGCGAGGGTCGCGAGGCGCAGCGCGGTCGGGATCACGTCGTTGGTGCTCTGCGCCATGTTGACGTGGTCGTTGGGATGTACCGGCGCGTAGCTGCCGCGCTCACTGCCGAGCAGCTCGTTCGCTCGGTTGGCGAGGACCTCGTTCGCGTTCATGTTGTGGCTGGTGCCCGCGCCGGCCTGGTACACGTCCACGATGAATTGATCGCGGTGCTGTCCGCCGAGCACCTCGTCGGCGGCACGCACGATGGCGTCGGCCAACGGGGCGTCGAGCCGGCCGGTTCCCTTGTGGGTGAGCGCGGCCGAGCGCTTGATCCAGACGACCGCGTCCACGAAGGCGGGCAGCGGGCGGAGTCCTGAGATTGGGAAATTCTCGGCCGCGCGAAGGGTCTGGATGCCGTAGAGCGCGGAGGCCGGGACCGGCTTTTCGCCGAGGGGATCGCGCTCGATGCGGGTGCTGGTCATGGCTCGCTGGTCGGGGGTGAATGCGGGCTGCCGGAGGGGGGAATTGTAGCCCGCTGGAACGACGCTGTCATCCTGACCCTGAGCGCGGCGAAGGGGAAGGATCTTGTCAGGGAATGGCTCGAAGGTCGGGGCCGAGTCCGTGCGGCTGTTCACCAC
>JACCSE010000442.1 GCA_013813145.1 Gemmatimonadales bacterium | reverse complement strand
GCGCTACAGACCGATAGCTGATAGCCGATAGCCGATAGCACTCGGAGATTCCCATGCTATCCCTCACCACCCTCCAGCAACCCCACGCCCCCGCCGCCGGCCCCCTCACGGTCGAGGGCGGGCTCATGATCTGGACCATCGTCGTCTTCCTGCTTCTGCTCGCCATCCTGAGGAAATTCGCCTGGCCGGCGATCCTGGGAGCGGTCCAGGCGCGGGAACAGGCGCTGGAGCGGCAACTCGACGAGGCGGCCCGCGACCGGACCGAGGCGGCGGCGCTCCTGGCGGAGCACAAGAAGTTGGTGGCCGACGCGCGGGGCCAGGCGCACGCGATCATCGTGGAAGCCCGGACCGCGGGTGAGAAAGAGCGGGCGCTCGCGACCGAGAGGACCAGGGCGGAGCAGGAAGAGCTGCTGGGGCGAGCCCGGCGAGAGATCGCCGAGGAGCGCGACCGGGCAGTGGCCGACCTGAGGCGCGAGGCGGTGGACATCTCGCTGGCCGCGGCATCCAAGCTGATCGGTGAGCGTCTCGGCGCCGAATCCGACCGCCGGCTGGTGCAGGAATACCTGGCTACGCTGGACACCCGGCCATGAGATCCGAGACCATCGCCCGCAACTACGCCGAGGCGCTCTTCGAGCTCGGCGAGCGGAGCGGGCAAACGCTGGATTACGCGGACCTCATCGACGCCGTCGCGGCGGCGGTCGAGACCACGCCGGAGGTGCAGGCGATCCTCATGTCGCCTCGGGTCCCCAAGGCGGAGAAGTCGCGGCTGCTGGGAGATGCGCTCCGCGATGCTCCGCGGGAGTTCGTGCTGTTCCTCCAGGCGCTGGTAAAGCGCGGGCGACAGCAGCTCATCCGGGAGATCGCGACCGAGTATCTCGGGCTGCTCGACCTGAAGCTCAACCGAATCCGCGCCGGTGTCACGCTCGCGCGTCCGGCGGACGAGTCGCTCCGGCGGAGCATCCAGGAGAGTCTCAGCCGGCAGCTCGGTAAGGAGGTCATCGCCTCGTTCTCCGTGGATCCGGAGATTCTGGGTGGTGCCGTGGTACGGGTGGGCGAACGGATCCAGGACGGCTCGGTCCGCCGCCGGATGACGAAGCTCCGGCGGCAGTTGTTGTCGCGGTGAGTCAATATTGAGGTGAGCTACTTCATCCCGAGCGCAGCGAGGGACCTACTCCGCGGGTATCGAACGCCGGGTGAGTAGGTCGGCCCGTGGCGGCTCGGCGGCCTCCCTGGGCTTGGGGGCGAGCTGGATCATCAGCACCGCGCCCAGGATGAGCCCCATCGCTGCGAAGGTCCGCACGGTCACCGCTTCGCTCAGGACCAGCCATCCGAGCAGCACCGCCACCACGGGATTCACGTACGCGTACGTTCCGACGATGGTCGCCGAGCCGTGCCGGAGCGCGTAGGCGTAGGCGGTGAACCCCACGATCGACCCGAACACCACCAGATAGGCGAGCGCGCCGAGCCCGGAGGCGGAGAACCGCCACTGGCCCGCCTCGCCCAGGACGAGGCCGAGCACCGTCATGACGATGCCGGCGATGAACATCTGCGCCGCCGCCCCGCTGAACGGCGTCGTCTCCGTCGGATTCCGTTTCGAATACACCGTGCCCAGCGCCCAGGAAGCGCTGGCGAGCGTGAGCGCTACCGGCCCCTTGAGATCGCTGCTCAGCAGCTCGCCGGGCGTCACTCCCGCGAGCAGCGCGCTCCCCAGGAAGCCGAGCGCGAGCCCGACGCCCACCCGCCAGGTGAACACGCTGCTGCCACCGGGGATCATGACGTCGAAGAACGCGGCCCACAGCGGCACCGCCGCGACGAAGACGCTCGCGGGACCGGACTCCACGAACTGCTCGGCCCAGACCACCACCGCGTTACCGCCGAGGAGAAGCAGGAGACCCGTAACGGCGTGCACCCGCCAATCGCGGGCCCGGCGCGGCAGGTGGTCGCCCATGGCCACCACGATGGCGCCCAGGATCGCCCCGGCGATGGCGAACCGCACCCCCGCGAAGAGCAGCGGTGGCAGGTCCTCTACGCCGATCCGGATCGCCAGGTAGGTGGAGCCCCAGACGGTGCAGACCAGCAGATAGGCGACGAGCGCCCTTCCTCTGAGGCCGGCCATGTCAGTCGGCCTCCACCGGGACGATGCCCGGCTTCTCGAACACCGTGGAAAGGACGATGGTGGTGCGTGTCGTCACCGGCTGCCCGTGGCCGCGCAACTCCCGGAGCAGCTTTTCCAGGCTGTCGATAGCCGGCGCCGCGACCTTCAGGATGTAGCAGTCCTCGCCCGCCACGTGGTGGCACTCGAGGACGTTGGGATGCGCGGCCAGCTCCTGGACCCCGGGCTCCTCGTGGGCCTCGGTGGCGCTTCCGTACCTGACCGCGATGAAGGCGGTGATCGGGTAGCCCAGCCGGGCCCGGTCGAGCCGGGCGACGTAACCCTGGATGTAGCCAGACTCCTCCATCCGCTTTACCCGTTCCATGACCGCCGGGCGGGAGAGGCCCACCTCGTCGGCGATGGCCTGGTAGCTGGCGCGACCGTCGCCGGCGAGGATCTGGAGGATCCGGCGGGAGGTGACATCGAGGATGTGGTCCGTCACGCGGGCTCCTGAGATTTGATTCGTAATACAAATCTAGAAGCCGACGACGAATCGTCAATGTTCTAGCTTAATAGCGAACTAATAGGGCGGGCTTTCCGGCAATGCAGACGATCCGTAGGTAGGATCAGCCCCCGGTGCGCGGGTGGGCTCTAGATGGCTTACAGCTCGGTAAAGGTGAACCGGCGTACTTCGGCGCTTTGACGTACCCCACCCGGCGGACCACGTTCATCAGCCGCTCGGTATCGAGCTCCGACGGGGCATAGGCGATGAGAAACACCTGGCCCGCACCCGCGCCGGCCTTTGGCTCTCCATGATCTGCGATTCGGTTCCGAGCGCCTTGATGAACGGACTCAGGTGCTCCAGGTCGGCGCTGGACCCCTCCAGCACTCTCGCGGTGTCCATGACATGAACGTCCTCGTCGTCGTACCCGCCGTCCACCAGGAACGGGCGCACCCGCTCCGCCTCCTCCTGCTCGCGGAAGGCCACGATAGCATACCCTCGAGGGTAGAACATCCCGAACTGCTGTGGCCGCTTCGACTGCTCGGTTCGCTTGACCATATGTCCCCGCTGAGGTGATCGCCCGGTTCAGGCTGCCCGCTTCTACAGTATCGGGGGATGGGTCTGGTGTGAAGGGGGCCGGCCCTCGCCTATGTTTCCCCGTCGCGCGCCGTCTCGAACCCGTGCTCCGAGCCCTCCGTGATCGCCTTCGCCCTTCTCGTTCTCCAGCAGACCGTCCCGCCCGGGCAGCCCATTCCCTACTGGCAGCAGGACGTGGCGTACGAGATCAGCGCGCGGCTCGACGAGCCGTCCGGCGTGCTCGCGGGTGAGGCGCTGATCAGCTATCGCAACAACTCGCCCGACACGCTCACCACCTTCTCGCTTCATCTCCATCTCAACGCCTTTCGACCCGGCTCCCGCTGGGCCGAGGCCGATCTGCGGGAGGGCCGGCGCCGGTTCAACGACCTTCCCGAT
>JACCSE010000413.1 GCA_013813145.1 Gemmatimonadales bacterium | reverse complement strand
CTACAAGGACATCGCATGACATCAGCCAGACTCTCGTTGCTGTCACTCACCTCCGGCCTCGTTCTCCTGGCCGGTTGCGGCGGTTCGACCCAGTCGGCGGGCTCCGGCGGCCCGTCCCCGGCCGGCGGTGAATCCGCCCAGGCGCCGAGCCCCGACCCGCGGGTCGGCCTTCGTGCCGGGGCGACGGACGCCGAGGAAGCGATCTGGAACCTGCGCGTCATCTCCGAGACCCCGCCGCCCGAGCAATTCGCCGGCGTCACCAATTCCGACCTCGCCTTCACCGGCCGTTACGCCATTCAGGGCAACTACAACGGATACCAGGTGTGGGACATCGAGGATCCGCGCCGACCCACCCTGACGACGGCGTACGTCTGTCCGGCGTCGCAGAGCGACGTGTCGGTCTACAAGAATCTGCTCTTCGTCTCCGGCGAGAACCTGGCGGCACGGCTCGACTGCGGAACCCAGGGCGTCGAGGACACGGTCAGCACCGAGCGGCTGCGGGGTCTCCGGATCTTCGACATCAGCGACATCCGCCATCCGCGGAACATCGGCAACGTGCAGACCTGCCGCGGGTCGCACACCCACTCGCTGCTGGTCAGTCCCGCGGACACGGCCAACGTCTACGTCTACATCTCCGGTTCGTCGGCGGTCCGATCACCGAGCGAGCTAGAGGGCTGCGCGGGCGTGATGCCGGCCGACGATCCAAACTCGGCCTGGTTTCGCATCGAGGTCATCAAGGTGCCGCTGGATCATCCCGAGCGGGCGGCGATCGTGAGCTCCCCCCGGATCTTCGATGACCTGCGGGCGCCCCCCAGGCATGGCGAGACGCCGGAGGACATCGCTGCCGCCGCGAAGGAAGTGGCCGACGCGAAGGCGACGGGTGGATTCGTCGTGATGGTGGTGGACCAGGAAAGGGTCTTACCGACCGAGCAGAGCGACTCGCTGCTGGCCAAAGTCGTCGAGGTCCGGGGCGGCAGCGGCCCGCCGACCGCCGCCGACAGTGCGACGCTGCGTCAGGCGCTTCCGGCCATCGGCGCCGCCATGGCCGGGGTAGAACCGGACAGCGGCAGCGGGCCCACCCAATGTCACGACATCACGCTCTACCCGGCGATCGGTCTCGCCGGTGGGGCCTGCGAGGGGTACGGGCTCCTGCTCGACATCGAGGACCCCGCGCGTCCGGCCCGGATCGGCGCGGTGGCCGATTCCAACTTCTCCTATTGGCATTCGGCGACGTTCAACAACGACGGCTCCAAGATCCTCTTCTCGGATGAGTGGGGCGGCGGCGGCCAGCCGAAGTGCCGGGTCACGGACAAGCCGGAATGGGGGGCGAACGCGATCTTCACGATCGTGGACCGGCAGATGCGGTTCCAGAGCTATTACAAGCTGCCGGCGCCGCAGACCGCGCAGGAGAACTGCGTGGCTCACAACGGCTCGCTGATTCCGATCCCCGGGCGGGACGTGATGGTGCAGGCCTGGTACCAGGGTGGCATCTCGGTCTTCGATTTTACCGATGCCGCGAACCCGAAGGAGATCGCCTTCTTCGATCGTGGGCCGGTGGATTCCACCAGGGTGGCGAGCGGCGGATACTGGTCGGCCTACTGGTATAACGGTCTCATCGTCGGCTCCGAGATGGCCCGCGGTCTCGACATCTTCGAGCTCACGCCGAGCGCGTTCATCTCGCCGAACGAGATCGAGGCGGCCAAGTCGGTGCGCCTGGACTACTACAACGCACAGGGGCAGCCCAGGCTGGTGTGGCCGGCGACGTCCGCGCTGGCACACGCGTACCTCGATCAGTTGGATCGCTCCGATGGTCTCGAGCCGGGCGAGATTTCCGCGGCTCGGGAGGCGCTGACCGGCGTCGAGGAGGCGTCCGAAACGGAGCAGCGCAACGCGCTGTCGGGATTGGCGACCCGGCTGGATGGCGAGGCTGACGGGGCCGAAGATCCGGCCAAGGTGCGAATGCTGGCCGGTGTGGTGCGGCAGCTCGCCGCGGCGCCCCGCTTGGCCCGGCGTCAATAACGCGCCAGCTCGGCCCCTGGAATGCGCGCCCTGTTCCTCGGAACGTTCCTTTCAGCGTGTACGGTCGTTCCGAGCTTCGCGCAGGTGGCCGAGGTCGCGGTCGAACGGGCGCTGGCCGACGGGATGGGGCTTGAAGTTGGAGATACCGTCCGGCTCGGCACCGCGCCCGATTCCCTGACCCGGCTCGCGGTCATCACCGCGGTCTACGAGCCGCGGCCCGATCCGGCGGAGATCTCCCGCCAGGCCTTCCACGTGCGGCTTCATCTCCCCGACCTCGCCGCCATCCTCGGCGCGCCCGACCGGGTGGATCGGTTCGGCGTTGCGCTCGAAGCCGGGGTGTCCCCCGACAGCGCCACCGCCGCTCTCAACGCGAGCGCCTTCGGCTTCCGGGCTTATTCCTCCGCCGAGATCGCCTCGGAGTCTTCCCGGACCTTCGTCGTGGTGAGCCGCTTCCACCGCGCCATCGCCGTCATCAGCATCGTAGCGAGCGCGGTGTTTCTCCTCTGCATCATGCTCCTCAAGGTGGAGGAGCGCCGAATGGACGCGGCCGTCATGCGCTTCGTCGGCGTACGCCGCCGAACCATCTTCGGCGCGCTCCTGCTGGAGGCGGTGGTGGTGGCGGCCTTCGGCTCCCTGGCGGGGGCGGCGCTCGCCTTTGCCGCCGGCGCCGCCACCAACGCGTACTATCAGCGCTTCTTCGACACCGCCCTGGTCTTCTCGCTCATCACCCCGCGGATCGTGCTGTTCAGCGTGGCGCTCTCGCTCGCGCTCGGGCTCGCCGCGGGGGCCGTGGCGGCGTGGCGGCTGGTGCGCACCCCGCCCATGGTGCTCTGGGGACGCGCGTGACCGGACTCGGATGGGGAGTGCGGAGTCTGGGACGTCATCCACTTCGCACGGCGCTCTCGCTCGCCGGAATCGCCGTCGCCGCCGCGATGCTGCTCGACATGGTGATGTTGAGCGGCGGGATCGAGAAGTCGTTCAGCGAGATGCTGCTGGTCCGCGGCTACCAGATCCGGCTCACCCCCAAGGGTACCTTGCCGTTCGACACCGAGGCGTCGCTGCCCGGCGCGAGCGAGCTGGTGCGCGCCATCCGGGCCGAGCCGGGGATCGAGGCCGCGGGCGCCGTGCTCGGGTCGGCACTGTACGGCCGAGTTCGTGGGGGCGACTCGCTCGTCTCCCTCTTCGGCTACGGCATCCAGCCGGAAGCGCAGGCGATCTACCAGGTGACGGAGGGCGCCGACCTATCACCGGGCGACACCGCCGGCGTACTGCTGAGCGAGCCCGCCGCCGAGCTGCTGGGTCCGGCAACTGGAGTGGGCGACACCGTTACCCTCGTCGGCCGCCTCGACCCGCAGATCGCCGTCGCATCGGTCGGCCGGCGGCTGGATGTCCGTGGGATCGTGCGCTGGCTCTACGACTATCGGGGCCAGCCGTCCGTCGGGACGGTCCTGCCGATGATGCAGCGCCTCGCTGGCAGGGCGGCGGATGACCGCGCCTCCCTCCTGCTCGCCAAGGCCGCGGACGACGCAATGGTCCCCGCCGTGGCCGCTCGTCTGCGCCAGCGATTTCCCCAGGTCGAGGTGAACAGCGTGGCCGACTTGGTCGTGGCGGCCAAGCAGCGGCTGGTCTACTTCACCCAACTCTCCTTCATCCTCGGCAGCATGAGCCTGGTCGTCGCGGTTCTCCTCATCGCCACGCTCCTCACCATCACCGTGAACGAGCGCCTCGGCGAGATCGTCACGCTTCGCGCCATCGGGGTGAGCCGGGCGACGATCGTGCGGCAGGTCTTGGCCGAGGGGGTCGCCCTTACCGTTATCGGCGCCGGGCTCGGCATCCTGCTCGGGCTGGTCACCGCCGAATACCTCGACGCAATCCTCACCAG
>JACCSE010000389.1 GCA_013813145.1 Gemmatimonadales bacterium | reverse complement strand
GCCTACCCACCTGTTCCAGAACCCGCTGCGGTTCCGGCGGAAGTGGCCGGGGGGGTAGGGAAGGACACGAAGGGTACACCCACCAATACCTCAGCCCCGAACTCTTCCAACGCGGAATGAGACGAATGGTGACTAGATGAGGAGTTCTCCGTGTCCTTCGTGGTGAATAGCCGCAGGCACTTAAGGCGTCGATTGGAGGCTGGGACGCCGATCACCAGCCTGGGAGTAAATGCAGCCTGAAAATCTGGATTGATGCCGACGCCACGCCGCGGGAGGTGAAGGAGTTGGTGTTCCGGGCCGCCAAGCGGCTCGCGATCGAAACCGTCCTGGTCGCGAACCAGCGGCTCCAGACGCCGCCGGGCAATCCGCTGGTGAGCGCCGTCCGGGTGGACGGTGGCGCTGACGTCGCCGACCAGTACATCGCGAGCCACGCGAGTGCCGGAGACCTGGTGATCACCCAGGACGTGTCGTTGGCCGCGCTGCTGGTACCAGAGCAGGTCGCGGTGCTGGATCCGCGCGGGGAGGAGCACACCGCCGAAACGATCGGCGAGCGCCTGTCGGTACGCGACTTCATGGATCAGGCGCGGCTGGCGGGAATCGTCACGGGCGGGCCGCCACCGTTCGATGATCGGGCAAAACAGGCCTTTGCCGCCGCGCTGGACCGCGTGCTGACGCGGCTGCGCCGAGAGAGGTGACGGGCGGTCCGTTGCTGATACACCACGATGGCAAACTCGAAAGGAGCCACTGGCGATGCGAGTTGCGGTTTTGTCGATGGGTCTGCTGACGGTGCTTCTCTCCGGGTGCGCCGCGGCAGCCCAGTCCTCCCCGGCCGCGAAGGCAGTCGAGGAGGACTGTTCGTTCCGTTCGGCAGCGACGTGCTGGACGCTGGCCGGCCGATTTCCGCCCCCAGCCGAGACCGGAAGCTCCGAGCCGGGAGAAGTCCTCGAGCAGGCTCCATCGCTATTGGCAAGCGGTGCCGATAGTGCCGAGACACCGGCAGCGGACTAGGGCTGGAGCGAGAGGAACCGCTTCACACGCGCCGAGCAATCCTCTACCTTTGAGGCAGCCGCGTTGAGGAGGTGCGCCGTGCGGCCCCGATTTTTCCCCGTCTTCATCCCCGCGTTGATCAGCGCCCTCGCCGTTTGCCGCACGGCGGGCCGCGCCCGACCTCGCGCCGCCGCGTAATGGAATGATGAACGGCAGGATCCCGTTGTACTTGACGCTGCTCGCGGCGGCTTTCTTCGGAGCCGCGCTGCTCGTGTCTCAGCCCTACTCGGCGGATTGGCCCGGAAGAGCCTACGCCAAGCCGGCGGAACGCTACGTCCGCGCCGCGCTGCGACGGGATTCCCTGGCCCTCACTCGGCTGTCGGCTTCGGTCCAGCCGGTGACGTGGGCTCTCGCCGCCGGCCGTGCGCGCCCCGAGTCTCTCCGCCTCTGGGAACACCGCGCTCAAGCCCTGACCGGGGAGCGAGCGGGCGACACGGCGGAGGTCTTCCTGTACCCCTACGGTGAGGTGTGCGAGGAAGCACCCATCGTGCTCCGATTCGTCGGCGCCGGCAAAGATGCGAAGGTGCTGAGGGCCAGCTCAGCGTGTCTGGATTCCAGGTAGCGGCGCGGCTGGATGGCTGTCGACGCGTGCTTGAGATGAAGCGGAGGCAAGTGCGATGAGCGATAACGCTGCCAAGTCCCTGCCGGTCATCCGCGACGTCTATCCCTACCTCTGCGTGCGCGATGCCGCGGCGGCCATCGCGTTCTACATCCGGATCTTCGGGGCAGAGGAAGTGCTGCGCCTGACCGAACCGGGCGGACGTATCGGCCATGCCGAGCTGAAGTTGGGGCCGCTGGTCATCATGCTCGTCGACGAGCACCCCGAGTACGGCATCCGGAGCCCGCTCGCCTTCGGCGGCACGGGCACGACCCTGCACCTGCATGTCGACGATGTCGACACCCTCACCGCCCGGGCCAGGGAGGCGGGGGCCACCGTCCTGAGGGAGCCCGAGGATTTCGGCCACGGCGAGCGGCAGAGCCGCCTGCGCGACCCGTTCGGTCACGAGTGGCTGCTGGGTCATGAGCTGGAGGCTATCTCACCGGCAGAAATCAAGCGGCGGTACGAGGAGGGGTCAGGGTGAGACATCTGGGACGAGCTCTTGTGGCGCTCGGAATCCTCGCACTATCCAGCGGAAAGCTGCACGGTCAGCAGCATTCCCAGACTTTCGCAAGCTGGCAATCGGGCGACCTCAGGCCGAGCTTTCTGCCAGGCGCCACGGTGCCGGGGCCTGACAGCGTGCGTGTCCGGGTGGGATACCAGCACTGGCGTGGAGCTGCGCTCGGCGGAGGCATCGGCCTGGTGGTCGGGGCCCTTGCGGGTGCGATAATCGTAGCAAACACCGAGTGCGACGACTGCAGCGACGAGGTGACGCCCGGAGAAGGGGCACTCGTGGTGGGCACCGTTGGCGCAGGGGCAGGGGTCGTGCTCGGCTTCCTCGCGGGCCTCACCTCAGCGAAGTACGCCTGGGTGCCGGGAGACGAGCCCGCGAGGTGAATGCGACTGGCTTGCGCCGCCCGTCGACCGCGGCCTTCCTGGAGCTGGCGGCCGGGCGACGGGGTCACTTCCGCCTCGAGTCCGGCCATCACGGCGGACTCTGGCTCGACCTCGACGCCCTTTTCGCGGACTCGCTGCGAATCGAGCCCTTCGTGGCCGCGCTCACCGACGCGCTGCGCGCATACGACGTGGCGGTCGTCTGCGGACCGCTGCTCGGCGGGGCCTTCCTGGCC
>JACCSE010000387.1 GCA_013813145.1 Gemmatimonadales bacterium | reverse complement strand
GCGCTACCGGCAGGCGGCGCCCTCCGCCGCGACCGGTGCGCTCACCGTGGGCGACTACGTGGTCCACCTCGAACACGGCATCGGGGTCTATCGGGGCATCTCGACGATCACCGCGGGCGAGTCTACGCTCGAGGTCGCGATCGTCGAGTACGAAGGCGGCGACCGGCTCAACGTCCCGCTCTACCGGCTCGACCAGTTGGAGCGCTACCGGGCCGCGGGCGACGACGGGGACCGTCCGCCCCCCCGGTTGCATCGGCTCGGCGGGACGAGCTGGCAGCGGGTGCGGGAGCGGACCCGCCAGGCGATCAAACAGATGGCCGCCGAGCTGCTCGACCTCTACGCCCGCCGCCGGGTGAGCGCCGGGTACGCGTTCCCGCCCGACGCCAAGTGGCAGCGGGAGCTGGAGTCGAGCTTCCTCTACGAAGACACGCCCGACCAGCGGAAGGCCACCGAGGAGGTGAAGCGCGACATGGAGCGCCCGCTCCCGATGGACCGTCTCCTGGTCGGTGACGTTGGCTATGGAAAGACCGAGATCGCCGTGCGCGCCGCCTTCAAGGCGGTGCAGGGCGGCAAGCAGACCGCGGTCCTGGTGCCGACCACCATTCTGGCCGAGCAGCATGGCCGGACCTTTCTCGAGCGTCTCGCCGACTTTCCGGTGCGGACCGAGGTGCTCTCGCGGTTTCGCACCGCCAAGGAGCAGAAGGCCGCGCTGGAGCGGCTGGCCTCGGGGCAGATCGACGTGATCATCGGCACCCACCGGCTCCTGTCCAAGGACGTCATCTTCCACGACCTGGGCCTGCTGGTGGTGGACGAGGAGCACCGCTTCGGGGTGAAGCACAAGGAGCGGCTCAAGGCGCTGCGGCTCGCGGTGGACGTGCTGACGCTCACGGCTACCCCCATCCCGCGGACGCTTCACCTCTCGCTCGCCGGGCTCCGGGACCTCACGCTCATCGAGACGGCGCCGCGAGACCGGTCCCCCATCCTCACCTTCGTCGAGCCCTGGGACGACGGCTTGCTGGAGGAGGCGTTCGCCCGGGAGCTCGACCGGGGTGGGCAGGTCTTCGTGGTGCACAACCGGATCGAGACGATCGAGACGATCGCGGCGCGGGTCCGCCACCTCGCGCCTCGCGCCCAGGTCGGCGTGGCCCACGGACAGATGCCAGCCGAGGAGCTGGAGTCGGTGATGCGCGGCTTCGTGGCCGGCGAGGTGAACATCCTGGTCTCGACCATGATCGTCGAGTCGGGGCTCGACGTCCCCAACGCGAACACGATGGTGGTGCACGACGCTCACCGGTTCGGGCTGGCGCAGCTCTATCAGCTGCGCGGCCGGGTGGGACGCAGTCACCGCCGGGCGTACTGCTACCTGCTGGTCCCCGACACCATCGACGCTGACGCCGAGGAACGATTGAAGGTGCTCGAGCATCATACCGATCTCGGGGCGGGGTATCGGATCGCCCTCAAAGATCTGGAGCTGCGCGGCGCGGGGAACCTCCTCGGCGCGGAGCAATCGGGGCACGCCCAGGCGGTCGGCTTCGATCTCTACCTGCGATGGCTGGAAGAGACGGTCCGCTCCCTGCGAGGCCAGGGCGGACCCGAGCGTCCTGCGCCACCGGACGTGGTGCTCGACCGCCCCGCCCTCCTGACGGACGGCTACGTTCCAGACGATGACGTCAAGCTGGATTTCTATCGGCGACTGGCGCGAGCCGAGACGTCCGGCGAAATTGACGGGCTGCGGGATGAATTGCGGGAACGCTTCGGGCCGCTCCCCACCGAAGCCGAGATGCTGCTCGACATGGCGCGACTCCGCGTCCTCGGCGCGGCGCTCGGACTTCAGCACGTGCTGGCCCGAGGCGACGAGGCACGGCTCACCTTTCGCCAAGGCACTCAGCCCCGACTCGCCGGGCTCACTTCGGCACTCGACGACGTGCAACTGGCCGCGGAGGTCCGCCGCACCGTCCCCCTCTCGCTCCGCCTCGAACGTCTCGGCGGTGAAGCGATCGTGCCCGCGCTGGTGCGGGCATTGCGCAAGGCCGTGGCCACGAGCCCCGCGCCCTAGACCCTGACTGGAGTACTGATGCGACGCATTTCCCTCCGCTCCGGCGCGATCGGCGCCGCCCTCGCCGCTGTCACCCTTACCGGCTGCTCCGACTTCCGCGCTCTCTTTTCGGCCCACGCGGACACCGCCGCGGAGGCGGCCGGCATGGAGCTGTCTTCCGAGCGGCTGGCCGCGATCCTCACCGCGGCCGGCGGGCGCCAGCGGATCACCCGCGAAGCGGCGGAATTCGTCGCCGGCACCTGGGTGGAATACGCGCTGCTGTCCCAGGCGGTGGCCCGGGGTGAGCTGCCGGTCGATTCCGCCAGCGTGGCCGAGGCGGTGTGGCCGGAGATCTCGGAGCTGAAGGGCACTCATTTTCACGACACGCTGATGGCCCGGCGTACCCAGTTGTCGGACTCGGCGGCGGATAGCCTGTACCGCATTGCGGACACGCGCCTGCTTCAGCACATCCTCTTCGGGCTCAAACCCAACTCGCCGCCCCCGCTCCGCACCGCCACCCAGCGGAAGGCGGAGGGCACCCTGACCCAGGTGAAGGGCGGAGCCGACTTCGCCGCCCTGGCGCTCAAGCTCTCGGAGGATCCGGGGAGCAAAGCCGACAGCGGCTACCTGCCGCCCGGCCCTCGCGGCCGCTATGTGCCGGCCTTCGACAGCGCCGGCTGGGCGCTGGCGCCGGGCCAGGTGAGCGGCCTGGTGGAGACCCCGTTCGGCTTCCACATCATCCGGCGTCCCACGCTCGACGACGTGCGCGGCCGGATCACCGACTATCTGGAGAACAGCGCCGGCGCCCGGCTCGACTCACTGTTCATGGACAGCCTCGCCGCCGTGCACGACATCGAAGTGCTGGATGGGGCGCCGGCCGCGATGCGCGTCGCGACCGAGTCGCCGGACGACTCGCGCCGCTCCGGTAAGGCGCTGGTGAGTTTCAAGGGCGGCGAGCTGACGGTGCAGGAGTACCTGCGCTGGGTACGAGCGCTTCCCCCGCAGTACGCCGGCCAGCTCCGCCAGGCCAACGACTCCATGCTGGGGCAGTTCGCCAAGGTGCTCACCCAGAACGTTCTGCTGCTCCGGGCGGCGGACTCGGCGGGCATCAAGGTCACGCCGGTGGAATGGGCCGGGCTGCGCCAGCGGTATCTGACCCAGCTCGATACCCTCAAAGCGGAAATGGAGCTCGCGGGGCCCGATCTGACGGACTCCACCATTTCGCTCGACGAGCGGGAGGAGGTCGCGGCGCTCAAAGTCGAGAAGTACTTCGATGGCCTCGTGGGCGGGAAGCTCCGGCTCCGGCCGCTCCCCTCCGCGCTCGCCAGCCTCCTGCGGGAGAAGCTGCCGTACCGGATCCACGACGCCGGGGTGAACCGCGCGTTCGAGCTGGCTCAGGAGCAGCGTGCCAAGGCGGATTCGGCCGCGGGACAGGGCGGGATGCAACCCGCACCGGGACCGGCGCCGGTACCGGGAGCTATGCCTCAGGCGGCTCCGCCTGCCGGCCGCGACAGCGTAAGACCGTGAAGGAGGAATGCATGATGTCCAAGCTGAGAATCCGCGGCATGGCCGGCGCGGCGCTGCTGGCATGTT
This sequence comes from Gemmatimonadales bacterium, assembly GCA_013813145.1. GTDB lineage: Bacteria > Gemmatimonadota > Gemmatimonadetes > Gemmatimonadales > GWC2-71-9 > CAVVWJ01. Next base: position 1,367 of record JACCSE010000387.1, on the reverse strand, counting down.
TCGGTCTCACGGCGGGTGCTGCCGTGCTCGCGGCGCAAGACACGACGGCCGTACGAGACACGACGGCCCCGGTCGACACCGCTGGGGCGGTCGCCGCCGAAGCTTTCGCTCGGGATACCACCGTCACGGTGGACCGCGTGGTGGCCGTGGTCGGCAACCGGCCGGTGCTCGCCTCACAGGTGGACGAGGAGCTGTTCAGCCGCCAGGCGCAGGGGATCAAGCTCCCGGATACACCCGAGGGGCTCGATGCCGTGCGCCGGCAGGTGGTTTCGACCATCATCGACGAGGAGCTGCTCGTTCAGCAGGCCGCCCGGGACACCGCCATCACGGTCACCGACCAGGAGGTCGCCGACGGGGTGGAGCAGCAGGTGCGGAAGGTCCGCGACAACTTCCAATCCGAGGTGGATTACCGGCACGAGCTCAAAAAGGCGGGTTTCCAGACTCCGGAGGAGTACCGTCGCTGGCTCAGCGACCAGCAGCGCCGGGCCGCGCTCCAGAACCGGCTCATCGACAAGCTGCGCACCGACGGGAAGCTCAAGCCGGTCTCGCCGACCGAGCAGGAGATGAAGGCGTACTTCGAGACGCAGAAGGCATCGCTCGGCAGTCGGCCCGCCACCCTCTCCTTCCGGCAGATCGCCATCACCCCAAAGCCGACGGCCGAAGCCAAAGCCCGGAGCCTGGCTCAGGCCGATTCCATCGTACTGGAGCTCCGGCGCGGCGCGGACTTCGCCACCGCGGCCAAGCGCTTCTCTCAGGACCCGGGCTCGCGGGAACAGGGCGGCTCGCTCAACTGGTTCCGCCGCGGCGTCATGGTGCCGGAGTTCGAGCGCGTGGCCTTCGCGCTTAAGCCGGGTGCGATCTCCGATCCGGTCGAGTCACCGTTCGGCTATCACATCATCCAGGTGGAACGGGTGCAGCCCGCCGAAGTGCAGGCGCGGCACATCCTGCTGACCCCCGCCGTCGACTCGGCCAACATGAGCAAGGCCCGGGCGCTGGCGGAGACGATTCGCGGACGCATCGCCGCGGGAGCCTCCTTCGATTCGCTTCAGCGCATCCATCACGACCACTCCGCCGAGCGCGAGGCCGAGAACGTCCCGGTGGACAAGCTTCCGGAAGCGTATGGCAAAGTTCTCGCCAAGGCGGATTCCGGCGTCGTGCTCCCTACCTTCGCGATCCCCGGCTCCGGCGGCCGCGATCAGTTCGTCGTCGTGCAGGTCACCGGCCGCCGCCCCGAAGGCGATATCCGCTACGAGGACGTAAAAGACCGGATCCGCCAGCAGCTCGGTCAGGAACTGGCGATCAGGCGGTATATCGATCGGTTGCGGCAGGGGACGTATGTGGAGATGAGAAGCTGATGGGGTGGGGGG
>JACCSE010000381.1 GCA_013813145.1 Gemmatimonadales bacterium | reverse complement strand
GCTTCGCCGTCCGCTCGCTGGGCAAGAGCCCGGCGCTGGCGGCGTCGGTGGTGCTCACGCTCGCGCTCTGCATCGGAGCCACGGCCGCGATCTTCAGCGTGGTCTACGCCGTGCTGTTCCGCCCGCTTCCCTATGCCGACCCGGCGGGCATCCACCTGGTGTGGACGACCTGGCGCGACATGAGGAGTTCGTTCTCGGTGGGGAACTGGGCGGACGTCCACCGGCAGCAGAAGAGCTTCCGCTATTTGGTCCCGGCGCACGGCCAGAGCTTCAACCTGGCGGGCGCCGACACGCCGGAGAACGTGGACGCCGCCCGGGTCGGGGCCGACTACTTCGCCCTGCTGGGCGTGAAGCCCGCGCTGGGTCGCGATTTCCTGGCGGAGGAGGATGCGCCGGGCCGCGGCAACGTAGTCCTCCTGGGCGACGGGCTCTGGCGGCGGCGCTTTGGGGCGGATTCGTCGGTGGTGGGCCGCGAGATCCGTCTCGACGGCCAGCCGCACACCGTGATCGGCGTCATGCCCGCGTCGCTCGACTACACCCTGTTCGACGAAGAGCTCTGGGTGCCGACGGCGTTCACTCCGGTGCAGCTCGCGGAGCACGACGAGCACTTCCTGGTGGTACTGGCCCGCCTCGCCCCGGCCGTGAGCCTCGCCCGGGCGGAAGAGGAGATGCGGACGCTGGGCCGCTGGCTGGAGACCACCTACCCCAAGGACAACCAGGATCGCTCGATCGCCATGGCGTCGCTGGTCGAGGAGCTAGTGGGCGACTACCGGCGCCGGCTCTACGTGCTGCTCGGCGCGGTGGGGTTCGTGCTGCTCATCGCCTGCGCCAACATCGCCAACCTGCTCCTCGCCCGCGGCGCCGCGCGCTCGCGGGAGACCGCCATTCGGGCGGCTATCGGCGCGGGCCGCGGGCACCTGCTGCGGGAAGCGCTGACCGAGAGCCTGGTGCTGGCGGCGGTGGGTGGGGTGCTCGGGCTCCTGGTGGCGTACTGGGGCGTGGTAGCGCTCGCGGCGTTCGGGCCGGAAGACGTGCCCCGGCTGGCCCAGGCGAAGCTCGACGGGCCGGTGCTCGCCTTCGCCCTCGGGTTGACGCTCCTGAGCGGACTGGTGTTCGGGCTGGCTCCCGCCCTCCGGACGGCAGCACGGATGCCGCACGAGGCGCTCAAGGAGGGCGGGCGCTCGGGCTCGCGCTCGGGCAGCCGGGACCGGCTGCGGAACGTGCTCGTGGTCGCCGAGATCGCGCTCGCGCTGGTACTGCTCACCGGCGCCGGGCTCCTCATCCGGAGCGCGGTGGCGCTGGGCGGCGTGGATCCGGGCTTCGATCCGCGCGGGGTCGTCGCCGGGCGAGTGTCGCTGCCGGCGGTGTCCTACGAGTCGGCCGACCAGGTCACCGCCGCGTTCTCCCGCATCCACGAGCACGTCGCGGCGGTACCCGGCGTCGGGAGCGCGTCGCTGGTGTCCACCGCGCCGCTGGAGGATGGGAGCAGCAACGGCCTGGTCCCGGAGGGCCGCTCGCTCGACATCGGCTCGGCGATCAATTCGGACATGCGGCTGATCACACCGGACTACTTCGCCACCATGAGCATCCCGGTGATCCGCGGCCGCGGCCTCACCGCAGGGGACCGCGCCGGCGCTCTCCGGGTCATGGTCATCAACGAGGCGCTCGCCCGCGAGGCCTTTCCGGGGCAGGACCCGATCGGAAAGCGGATCGCGTGCTGCGAGTCGGCGCCGGACGGCGTGACCCCGCTCTGGAAGGAAGTCGTGGGGGTGGTGGGCGACGTACGCGCCCGCGGCCTCGAGCAGGAGCCGGTGCCCGAGTTCTACCTCCCGATGCTCCAGGCGCCCGCCGCGGCGTGGAACTGGACCGACCGCACCATGACCATCGCGGTTCGCTCGGCGGCCGACCCCGTCTCGTTGATGAGCCCGCTCCGGCGCGCGGTGGCCCAGGTAGACCCGGGCCTCCCGCTCTACAACGTGGGCGCCATGGAGGGCCGGCTGATTGACTCGATGGCCCAGTCCCGCTTCAGCACCATGCTGCTCACGGTCTTCGGCGCGCTCGCGCTGGTGCTCGCGGCGATCGGGGTGTACGGCGTCATCTCCTACGGCGTGGCGCAGCGGACCCAGGAGATCGGGATCCGGGTGGCGCTCGGCGCCCAGCGAGGCGACGTGCTGGCCCTGGTGGTGCGCCACGGTGCGGTGCTCGCAGCGGTCGGGCTGGCGGTGGGCCTGACCGGCGCGCTGCTGCTCTCCCGGTTGATGGAGAGCCTGCTCTTCCGGGTCAGCCCCACCGATCCACCGACCTTCGCGACCGGGGTGGTGGTGCTTGCCGCCGTCGCGGTGCTCGCCGCGGCCCTCCCCGCGCGCCGGGCGGCGCGGACCGACCCGATGGTCGCCCTCAGGAACGAATAGCCATGTCTCTCGCCATCGATCCACTCATCCGCCTGAACGGCCTCTCCAAGATCTTCCACACCGCGGAGGTCGAGACCCACGCGCTCTCCAGCATCGACCTCGAGATCCGGGCCGGCGAGTACGTCTCGGTCTGCGGCCCCTCGGGCTGCGGCAAGACCACGCTGCTCTCGATCCTGGGCCTGCTCGATTCGCCCAGCGAGGGCAGTTACGTCTTGGCGGGCGAGCCGGTGGCCACGCTGTCGCCGGTGCAACGGGCCCGGGTCCGGAGCCGCGCGGTGGGATTCATCTTCCAGGCGTTCAACCTGATCGGGGATCTCACCGTCTTCAAGAACATCGAGCTGCCGCTGATCTACCGGGGCATGGCGCAGCCCGAGCGGAAGGCGCTGGTGCACGAGGCGCTGGAGCGGGTCGGGCTGCTGCACCGCATCCACCACTATCCCGCCCAACTCTCCGGCGGCCAGCAGCAGCGGGTGGCGGTGGCCCGGGCGACGGCGGGCCGGCCGCTGGTGCTTCTCGCCGACGAGCCCACCGGCAACCTCGATTCTCGGAACGGCGCCGAAGTGATGGAGCTGCTCGACGAGCTGCACGCCGGCGGCGCCACCATCGTCATGGTGACTCACGACCCGCGCTATCTCGCACGGGCTCGGCGGTCCATCTACCTGTTCGATGGCCGGCTGGTGTCGGCCAACCCGGTGCACCTGGAGGTGGCCTGATGGACGCGCTCTGGCTGGATCTCCGCTACGCGCTTCGGAGCCTGGCGCGGAGCCCGGGCTTCGCCGCCGTCGCCGCGCTGACCCTCGCGCTCGGCATCGGCGCCAACACCGCGATCTTCAGCGTGGTCTACTCGGTCCTGCTCCGGCCGCTGGCGTACGCGGAGCCGGAGCGATTGATCTCGCTTCGCTCGGCGTTCGCCGGCAACGGCGCCACGGACATTCCGACCTCCCAACCGGAGTATCAGGACTACCTGCGGGAGGTGGCCGCGCTGGAGGATCTGGCGGCAGTCTACCCCATCAGCATCAATCTCACCGGCCTGGGAGAGCCCCAGCGGATCCAGGCCGCGGTGGTCTCCGACAACTACTTTCGCCTGCTCGGGGTGAAGCCCGCCCTCGGGCGCGACTTCACCCCCGAGGACGACGGGGGGCAGATCGGCTACGTCGCCATCATTTCC
>JACCSE010000345.1 GCA_013813145.1 Gemmatimonadales bacterium | reverse complement strand
GGCCTAGGAGGAGGATGTGCATGGTGGCGGAGAGCTCCGTGAAAAGGCTATCGGCTATCGGCTATCAGCTATCGGTCGAGAGATCCGTTGATAGCCGATAGCCGATAGCCGATAGCCGATAGCCGATAGCCCTGCGTCACATAAACCGCTGCTGCCGACCCCTGAACTTCACCCGGCCCGTCTTCATGAACCCGTCGTACTTGCGCAGGGTCCGGTGCTGCTCGACCTGGGCGATGGTGTCGAGGAGCACGCCGACGACGATGAGAACCGAGGTTCCGCCAAAGCCGGTGTTGGGCACCCCGACGAGGTTGGAGACGATCAGCGGGAGGATGGCGATGCCGGCGAGGAAGAGGCCGCCGGGGAGAGTGATGCGCCCGAGCACGCCGTCGATGTAATCCGCCGTGCTGGCACCCGGCTTCACGCCCGGGATGAATCCGCCCTGCTTCTTCAGGTTCTCCGCCAGATCCACCGAGTTGAAGATGATGGAGGTGTAGAAGTAGCTGAACAGCAGGATCATCGCCGCGAACGTCAGGTTGTAGGGCCAGTCGCCCGGCGTGAAGAAGCTGGCCAGGTCCTGGAGCACGGGGCTCTGGGTGAAGCTCGCCAGGGTGCCGGGGACGATGATGATCGTCTGGGCGAAGATGATCGGCATCACGCCGGCGGTGATCAGCCGGATCGGGATGAAGGTCTTCTGTCCCTCCCGGATCCGGCCGCGTCCCATGACTTTTCGGGGGATCTGGATGGGGATCCGCCGCGCGGCGATGGTCATCGCCACCACCGCCGCCACGACCGCGACCAGGATCGCCAGGAACGCCACCGCGCCGAAGGCGGTGACCACGCCGGACTGGACGAACTGCAGGAGCTGCAGCGAGCCGGGCCAGAGCCGCTCCAGGATCGAGAAGGTGATGAGCAGGCTCATCCCGTTGCCGATCCCGCGCTCGGTGATCTGTTCGCCCAGCCACATCACGAAGATCGCCCCGGTGGTGAGGGTCACCACCATGATGAGGCGAGACGCGATGCCCGGGCTGGACACGGCGCCCGGAATCGATTCGGTAAACAGCGCGAAAGTGTAGGCCTGCGAGAGCGCGATGAACACGGTGAGATACCGGGTCCACTGCGTGATCTTCTTCTTCCCTTCCTCGTCCTTCTGCATCTTGCCGATCGACGGCGCGATACCACCGGCGAGCTGGAAGATGATCGAGGCGGAAATGTAGGGCATGATCCCGAGCGCGAACACCGTGGCCCGGGAGAGGCCGCCGCCCAGCGCGTCGTAAAGTCCGAAGAACCCGGCGGCGGCGGAGTTCCGGATGAAGTCGGCCAGCGCGGTGACGTTGACGCCGGGCGCGGCGATGTGCGCGCCGACCCGGTAGATCACCAGCACCATGAAAGTGAAGAGGAGCTTCCGCTTCAGCTCTTCGTCGATCGCCAGATTGGGAACCCGGGGTGCAGTCATTACCCCTCGATGCTGCCGCCGGCTGCCTCGATCTTCGTGCGCGCCGACGCGGACAGGGTGACGCCTCGAACGGTATAGGCCCGGTCGGCGTCACCGGTGCCCAGGAGCTTCGCCCGCGCATCCACCTTCGCGATGAGACCCGCGGAATAGAGCGTCTCCGGGCTCACCTCGGTTCCGCTCACCTTCTTGAGGTCGGCCAGGTTCACCACCTGGGCCGTCACCTTGAACGGGTTGGTAAAGCCGCGCTTGGGGAGCCGCCGGTACATCGGCATCTGCCCGCCCTCGAAGCCGGGGTTGGTTCCGCCGCCGGTCCGGGCCTTGTGACCCTTGTGGCCCTTGCCCGACGTCTTGCCAAGCCCCGAGCCCGGACCGCGCCCGACCCGCTTGCGGGGCTGGGTGGAGCCGGGGGAGGGAGCGAGGTTGGACAGGGTGATCTTGTCAGCCATTGAGAAACTCCAAACGTGAAACGGTGAACGATAAACGGGGGTGACGGTAAATCCGTTCACCGTGCCCCGGTTCCCGTTCACGCAGTCTTTATCTCAATCAGGTGCCGCACCTTGTACAGCATCCCCCGAATCGACTCGGTATTGGCGACTCGGACGGTCTGTTGGTGATGCCGGATGCCGAGCGCGCGCAGGGTGCGCCGCATGGTGTCCGGATGCCCGATCGACGAGCGGATCTGCCGGACGTCGAGGGCCGCCGCATCCGACTCGGGCGGGATCACTGCCGCACGGTGCCCCGGCCCCTGCCGGCCCACTACGGGATTACGCGACATAGGTCAGCTCTCCTGCCGCGCTCGGTAGGGGATCTGGTCGAGCTCGACCCCGCGTTCCCGTGCCACCTGTCGGGCCGAAACCAGCCGGCCCAGGCCGTTCATGGTAGCGCGCACCATGTTGTGCGGGTTGGTGGAGCCAAGGCTCTTGGTCAGAATGTCGGTGATGCCGGCGCACTCGAGCACCGCGCGCACCGGCCCGCCGGCGATGACGCCGGTACCGGTGGCGGCGGGCTTGAGCAGCACCCGCCCCGCGCCGTGCTGGCCCACCACTTCGTGCGGAATGGTCGAGCCGGTCTTGGGCAGGTCGACCATGGAGCGCTTGGCGGCTTCCACCGCCTTTCGGACCGCCTCGGAGACCTCGTTGGCCTTCCCGGTGGCGATCCCGACCTTGCTCTTGCCGTCGCCCACCGCGACCAGCGCGTTGAACGAGAACCGCCGGCCGCCCTTCACCACC
>JACCSE010000447.1 GCA_013813145.1 Gemmatimonadales bacterium | reverse complement strand
AGCGTCAGCAGGGTGGTGTCGGTGCGCCCTTCCCGTTCCAGGCGAAGCGACAGCTCGACGGAGTCGGGGCCTTCCACCGGCAGTCCGAACAGCGCCTTGAACGCACCGTTCGGCGCGACGGAGAAGTGCAGCGGCTCGTCCGCGGCCTCGCCTTCCACACGGTGCAGCGGCCTGGAGACCGCTCCACCTGAGGGGACCACCTCGATCCACCCGAGCCTGCCGCGAGCCGGTGTTACCGGCGAGGTGCGCACCACCACGGCGGGCGCGTCGAACTGCGCTGCGGCGGGCGGGGCCGCCAACGGCCACGCGCCGAGAAGAAGAACGAGTCGGCGCCCGAACTGCCTCACCCCAGCAGCCGCCGGATCAGCGCCTCCTCACCGGGAAACTCTCGCACCAGCTCGGCCGCCTCACCGAGCGCAAAGTCCTCGAACTCGAACCCCGGGGCCACGGTGCACCCGACCAGCACCGCCTCACCCTCGGGCTCCGCCGCCTGCCAGACGCCCGCCGGCACGACTGCCTGGGGCTCGCTCCGGCTCAGCCGCACCTCGCCCAGCCCCAGGCGATAGAGCCGAAGCGCGCCGCCGTCGTAGTGATGCCAGATCTCGTCCGAGGTGACCCGATGCCACCGGCTGTGGGCGCCGGCCGGCAGCAGGTAGTGGATGGCGGTCGAGGCGCGCCGGACGCGGCCGTCGGGCAGCCGGAGCCGAATGGGGCTGCGGAACGTCTCCCGGTAGAACCCGCCCTCGGGATGGGGAATGAGTCCCAGCCGCTGGGCGGTTTCTTCGGCGTTCACCGCTTCCTCCTTCCTCTGCCGACCAGCGCCTTGGGCGAGGGCACCGCGCCCTCGGGCGCGCCCCACGGCAGTTTCTCGTCGAGCTGAGACCAGAAGGCGAGCGGACGATCGGGGAGCCCGAACTGCTCCTGGGCGGCGTCGCGCAGCCGAGCGACGTTCCGCCGGCCCGCCTCGCGCAGCACCCTCCGCCGCAGCTGCTTGGCGGCCTTGAGCGGGAGCTCGCCGGAGGGGTCGAGCTGATGCGCCTCGGACGCCGGACCGCTCAGCAGCTCGATCATGTAGTCGTACGAGAGTCCGAGATGCCGCTCTACGTCGTCGTCGCGGAGACGCCATCGGCTGTACTCTCGCGCCACCTGCGATGCCCGCTGCCAGCTCGACGTTTCGGTGAGATGCACCATCCCGCGAAACAGGCGCCGATTGGTCCGCACGCTGAAGATGGTCGGCGCGATGATCCGGTCCAGGTGCGCGTCGGCCTCGGCATGGTCGACGAGGATCACGTCCTTGGCGGTCCGGGAGTAGGCGTCACCCAGGTGCGACTCGACCCGAGTTTCCCAATAGGAATGCCCCACCGCCGCCGTGCTGCTGGTGAGCATGAGCTGCCGCGGTACGAAGTAGTTGTGGGCGATGGTGTCGGCCGAGAGATGGCAGAGATAGCCGAGGCCGAAGGCGCGGAGCGAGTCGGAGCCGGCCAGGTCGTGGATTTCCTGCCCCACGTGCCAGTAATGGCAGTGCCGGCCGAGCGGCGCGTAATGCTTGGCGATCGAGGAGTCCGCGGCGATGTTGCCGTAGAGGAAATCGAAGGGATAGGCTCGCAGCAGATCGGCCACCGCCGCCGGGAGAAACGGCAGGTTGGCCAGCACCGACTCGCCCAGATAGATGTGCGTTCCCGGGGTCCAGGCATAGGCTGGTTCCGGGATTGCGAGCAGGACCACCCCCACGACGAGGATGGCCAGCGCGAGACGCACCGCCCGGTTCAACGGCCCGGGACGAGGAGCCGGCGTACCCTGCCCAGCACGCCGCCACTGCCCCGGGCGGAGCGGAGCGTGGCGGTGACCTCCAGCGCGGTGTCCTCGACTTCCTCATGGACCAGATCGTAGAGGGTCTCGAGGTCGGTCAGCTTGTGCTCGATCCGGTCCACGCCGCGGACCAGCTTGCGGCGGACCCGCCGCCCGGTCTGAGCGAAGGCGCCCGCCTCGTTCCGGAGCAGCACCATCAGGTCCTGGCCCTGTTCGGTCAGCCGGCGAACCGAGGTGAGCGCCTGGGCCACGTCGTCCTGGAGCCCCTCGACCACGGTGCCCACTCTCTTCGCCTGTCCGGCCAGCCGGAGGGCGGCGACGGCGAGGGCGATCGCCGTGCCGAGGATCGCGGCGGCGATGATCGCAAGCGAGATCGCCATCGTGGGCCCCACCCAGGCCGGCGTCTCCGCCACCTGCAACAATGCGAGTGTGCTCATACGTCGGTGATCTCCTCCAAGGGACCCGCGGCCGCACCGGCTGTGCACCTCGCTGAAAAAACAACGCGGTGCGAGGCCGGCCGCAACCCCCTCGCTCCGCTTGACGCGTGCGACTTACGCAATGAGCTTTGGCCATGCCTCCTCGATTCCTCGTGCGTGGCGGTCAGCCACTGCGCGGCACCGTGCGTCCGGCGGGCAACAAAAACGCCGCCCTCCCCATCCTCGCCGCCACCGTCCTCGCCGACGGCCCGATGGAGCTGGACAACATCCCGCGCATCCGGGACGTCGAGACCATGCTCGCCATCCTGGTGGATCTCGGGGCCACGGCCGAGTGGACCACCACCAATACCCTGCGAGTGGACGCGCGCGGGGTCCGGCCCAAGCCCCTGGATCCCGGCCTCTGTACCCGGATCCGCGCGTCCATTCTCCTCGCCGGGCCACTCCTTGCCCGGTTCGGCAGCGTCACCCTGCCGCCGCCGGGCGGTGACGTCATCGGCCGGCGGCGGGTGGACACGCACTTCCTCGCCCTGGAGCAGCTCGGCGCCTCGGTCACCGTCGGCGACCGGTACGAGCTGGAGGCCAAGGAGCTGGCCGGCAGCGACATTTTCCTCGACGAGCCCAGCGTCACCGGCACCGAGAACGCCCTCATGGCGGCGGTGGTGGCCAGGGGCCGCACCATCCTCCGGAACGCCGCCTGCGAGCCGCACGTGCAGGATCTGGCCCGCTGCCTGGTGGCGATGGGGGCGCAGATCGATGGGATCGGCTCCAACATCTACACCATCGAGGGCGGCCGCCCCCTCACCGGGGCGAGCTACGCCATCGGACCCGATCACATCGAGATTGGCAGCTTCATCGGGCTCGCCGCCGTCACCAACGGCGACATCACCATCGACCCGGTGCGGGGCGAAGACTTGCGAAGCACGCTGCTCGGGTTCGAGCGACTCGGGATCCGCCCGCGGCTCGACGGCTCTCGCCTCATCGTCAGCGGCGGCCAGGAGCGGCGGATCCGCCCCGACCTCGGCGGGCACGTGCCGAAGCTCGAGGACGGCCCCTGGCCGGCGTTCCCCGCCGACGTGATGTCCACCACGATCGTCACCGCGACCCAGTGCTCGGGAATGCTGCTGGTGTTCGAGAAGATGTTCGAATCGCGCCTCTTCTTCGTGGACAAGCTGATCGGCATGGGCGCACGGATCGTGCTCTGTGACCCGCATCGGGCGGTGATCTCCGGCCCCTCCGCGCTCAAAGGCGGCACCGTGGAATCCCCCGACATCCGGGCCGGCATGGCCATGCTGCTCGCAGCGCTGGCCGCCGAAGGGTCCAGCACCATCCACAACGTGGGCCAGATCGAGCGCGGGTACGAACGAATCGACGAACGCCTCCGCGCGCTCGGCGCGGAGATCGAGCGGGTGGATGGGTAGTGCCGAGCCGGTGGCCGAGGTGCCGCTACCCGGAGCGGTGCCCCGGTTCGAGCTGTCCCAGTGGAGCGAGCGATACGGTCTGAGTGCGGGGATCACGGGGCGGGGAGCCGAGCCCGGCCGCGGCTTCGACCTGGGGCTCTGGACCGATGCCCCGGTCGGAGCGGTGATGGGGCGCTGGCGCGAGTTGCGCGCCTCACTCCCCGGCGCCGACTCCATGGTGCTCGGCAACCAGGTGCACGGCACCGAAGTCATGACCGTGGGCGCGGGGAGGGGCTGGACCTATGTGGAGGGGATCGACGGCTGGGTCACGACCAGCCCCGGCACCTTCCTCGCCGTGACCCTCGCCGATTGCGTCCCGGTGTATCTCGCCGTACCCGCCCGGGGCATCGCGCTGCTTCACGCGGGGTGGCGGGGAACTGCCGCCGGGATTCTGGAGACCGGGCTCGAACGTCTGCTTCAGGCCACGGGCTCGGTCCCCGCCGATGCGGTAATGCATTGCGGAGTTGGGATCTGCGGACCTTGCTATGAAGTTGGCCCTGAGGTCATGTCCGGCTGCCGCCTGCCTCAAGAGGGGCCGGGTCCGTGGCACCTCGACCTCCGCGATCACCTGGCCGACCAGGCCGCCGGGCTCGGCGTCGGCATCATCACCACCTCGACCTGGTGCTCCGCCCACGACTCCGAGCGTTTCTACAGCCATCGCCGCTCCCGGGGCGCGGATGGGCGGATGGTGGCGTATCTCGGAATGCCGAGGCAGCGGTAGCGGACAGACTGGCAGCCGGGCAGCCGGGCAGCCGGGCAGCCGGGCAGCCGGGCAGAGGGACCGAGGCCCGACCGAGAGCCCGATGTGTCATCCCGAGCGGAGCGAGGGATCTTCTGCGGGAATGGCTCGAAGACGGTGGAGAAGA
>JACCSE010000333.1 GCA_013813145.1 Gemmatimonadales bacterium | reverse complement strand
GAGCGAGCGGCGGCACAACTCGAGAACGTCCAGGATCCACGCCCGATCAAAGTGCTCCAGAACGTCGCGGAGTATCAGGAGGTCGTACGCCGCCGGCCGGGAGCCGAGGTAGTCCCGAAGATCCGCGTGCTCGATGTTCCGCACGCCGAGGGTGCCGGCCACTTGCACCAGCTCGGCGCTGACGTCGATGCCGGCGGCGTTGACATAGCCCCGCTGCTGCATCCACCAGACCAGGCTCCCGCTGCCGCAGCCTACGTCGAGGATGCGAGACTGCCGGTCCTCCGGCAGCAGCCTCCCCCAAGTCCCGCGGTAGGCCCGGTCTCGGGACCGAAAGCGAGCGAGGGTGGCTTCGCCTTTCCGTGGCAGGACGTGGGTAGTGTAGTAGTTCCGGTAGAACCGCTCCTTGTAATCGCTCACGGTCCGGCAGTCCGGTCGCGAAGATGGTGCCCCTCGAGAACCGCCCGCCACCATGCTTCGTTGGCGAGGTACCAGCTCAGCGTCTTGCGAATTCCCGACTCGAAGCTTTCCAGTGGGCAGAATCCCAGCTCGCGCTCGATCTTGCTGGCGTCTATGGCGTAGCGGCGGTCGTGGCCCGGACGATCGGGTACGAACGCGATGAGCGACGCGGTCGGCCGACCCGACGCCGCCGGCGAGCGGGGAAACCGGCGCTCGAGCGCGGGATCATCCCGGAACACCTGGTCCAGCAGGCGGCAGAGCAGGTGAACGACGTCGATGTTCTTCCACTCGTTCCGGCCCCCGACGTTATAGGTCTCCCCCTCCCTGCCGTCGAGGATGACGCGCTCGACCGCGCGGCAGTGATCCTCGACGTAGAGCCAGTCCCGCACTTGGAGCCCGTCGCCATACACCGGCAGCGGCTTCCCCTCGAGAGCGTTGACCAGCATGTAAGGGATGAGCTTCTCGGGAAACTGAAATGGACCGTAGTTGTTCGAGCAGTTACTGGTGGTGACCGGAAGTCCGTAGGTCTGGCGGTAGGCGCGCACCAGATGATCGGAGCCGGCCTTGCTGGCGGCGTAGGGTGAGTTCGGGGCGTAGGCGGTCGCCTCGCTGAACGGTGGATCGGACGGTCCGAGAGTGCCGTAGACCTCGTCGGTGGAAACGTGATGGAAACGCACCTTCCCGCTGCTCCGCCCCTCCTCCAGCCAAACCGTTCGGGCCGCCTTCAGCAGCTCGTGCGTCCCCGTCACGTTGGTCTCGATGAAAGGGTCGGGCCCGGCAATCGAGCGGTCGACGTGGGACTCCGCCGCGAAGTGGACCACCACCGTGACGCCGCTCTCACGCAGCAGGCTTTCCGCGAGTCCCGGCGTGCGAATGTCTCCGTGGACGAACGTCAGCTCCCCCCGGCCCCGAACCGAGTCGAGACTCGCCAGGTTGCCGGCGTAGGTGAGCGCGTCGAGGACCACTATCCTCTCCCCGGGATGCTGCGCCAGCCAGTAATGCACGAAGTTGGCGCCGATGAATCCGGCGCCGCCGGTCACCAGGAGGCTACGCATTCGCGAGACCTCCCAGCATGAGTCGGAGGTTGGCCCGCCAGTGCCGCGCCGGGCCCCCGAGCACGGCCCAGGTGGCCGTCTTGTCCAGGACGCTGAAGGAGGGTCTGCGCGCTTTGGCCGGGTATTCGCCGGTTCGGAGCGGCCGGATCGCCACCCGCCGGGTCAGGAGGCCGGCCCCGAGCGCCTCCTCTTGGATCGCCTCGGCGAAGTCGTACCAGGTCGCCACGCCGGCGTCGGTCCAATGATGGATCCCGCGCAGCGCCGGCAGCGCCGCGGCCCGCCACAGCGCCTCGGCGAGCGGGCGGGCCCAGGTCGGCGTGCCGATCTGGTCGGCGACCACACCGAGGCTCTCCCGCTCCTGCATCAGCCCGAGCATCGTCCGCACGAAGTTGCGCCCGTGCGCCGAGTAGACCCAAGCGGTCCGGATCACCAGCGCCTCGCCCCTCGATACCCGCTCCACTTCACGCTCTCCGGCGAGCTTGGTCCGCGCGTACACACCCAGCGGGCGGGGCGGATCCGACGGTGTGTAGGGACGCCCCTGGGCGCCGTCGAACACGAAGTCGGTGGACAAGTGGATCATCCTCGCCCCGATCCGCCGGGCAGCCTCCGCTACGTTGGCCGCCCCCCGGACGTTCACCGCCTCGGCTCGCGCCGGTTCATCCTCCGCCGCATCCACGCTGGTAAACGCCGCGGCGTTCAGCACCACCGACGGCGCTTCCCGCTCGAGCACCTCGGACACGACCTCCGTCCGGGTCACGTCCAGCTCCCGCGAGTCACAGGCCGTCACCAGCCAGCCTGGCGGCGCGGTGGCCCTCAACTCGATGCCGAGCTGGCCGCCCGCCCCGGTGATGAGCGCCTTCCCTACGTTCATGGGTAGGTCGGGGCGTCATCCAGCGGCGGCGCCGCCGCGTCTCTAGCCGAGAGGATCGGGCGCACGCCGGCGGGAACCGGCCAGGGAATAGCGAGAGTCGGATCGTCCCAGCGGAGGGTCCGGTCGTCCTGGCCGATGTGGAAATCGGTGCACTTGTACAACACGTCCGCCGACTCGCTCAGCACGTAGAACCCGTGAGCGAAGCCGGGCGGCACCCAGAGCTGCCAGTGGTTGGCCTCGGAGAGCACCCGCGCCACCGAGCGCCCGAAGGTGGGGGAGGAGCGGCGCAGGTCTACCGCCACGTCGAAGATCTCGCCGCTGGTAACCCGGATCAGCTTCCCCTGCGGCCGCTCGAGCTGGTAGTGCAGCCCGCGCAGGGTGGAGCGGAGGGAGCGGCTATGGTTGTCCTGGACGAACGGTCCGGCTATTCCCGCTTTGGCGTACCGCCCGGAGTGCCACGCCTCGACGAAGAACCCGCGCTCGTCGCCATGGACCGCCGGCTCGACCAGCAGCACATCCGGGATATCCGCCGGTGTCACCCTCACGGCCGCGGGCGCTCGGCAAGGAGCTGCTGAAGGTAGCGGCCGTAGGCCGTCTGCCGCAGCGGCTGGGCGAGCCGCTCTACCTGGGCCGCGTCGATGTACCCCATGCGGTAGGCGATTTCCTCCGGGCAGGCGATCTTGAGTCCCTGACGCTGCTCGATCGTCTCGATAAAGAGCCCGGCCTGGAGCAGCGATTCATGCGTGCCGGTGTCGAGCCAGGCGGTCCCGCGACCCAGCCGCTCCACTCGGAGAGCATCGAGCTCGAGATAGCGGGTGTTGACGTCGGTGATCTCGAGCTCGCCCCGCGCCGAAGGACGGATCTCGCGCGCGATGTCCACCACCCGGTTGTCATAATAGTACAGCCCGACCACCGCGTAGCTCGAGCGGGGTTGGGCCGGCTTCTCCTGGATGCCGATCGCCCGGCCCGACGGATCGAACTCCACCACGCCGTACGCTCCGGGGTTCTGCACGTGGTAACCGAAAATCGTGGCCCCCTCCTGCCGGGCGGCGGCGCGCTGCAGCGTATGACTCAGTTCGTGGCCGTAGAAGATGTTGTCGCCCAGCACCAGGCTACAGCAATCGCGGCCGATGAACTCGCGGCCGATGATGAACGCCTGGGCCAATCCATCGGGGGAAGGCTGCTCGGCGTACGATAGACAGAGTCCCCATTGGCTGCCGTCGCCCAGCAGACGCTGGAACGCCGGCAGATCCTGCGGAGTCGAGATCACCAGCACGTCCCGCGTCCCGCCGAGCATCAGGGTGGACAGCGGGTAGTAGATCATGGGCTTGTCGTAAATCGGGAGTAGCTGCTTGCTCACCGCTCGGGTGACGGGGTACAGTCGGGTGCCGGTTCCCCCGGCGAGCACGATGCCCTTGCGGGTGCTCGGCGGCGGCGGCATGGCTAGTACTCGAGCGGCAGCGCGACCCGCCGTCCGTCCCGCGCCGAGAGATACGTCGCGATGAGAATCTCCAGCGAGTGCAGTCCTTCGCGGCCGTCGGTGTCCGGGGCGGTCTCGCCCCGGAGCGACTGGATCACGTTGTCGTAGTAGAGCGGGTGGCCGAAGCCGTAGACGGAGGTGGTCTGATAGCTCGCCTGTTCCACGGCGGCGTCGTCGGGGTCCGGCTCGGAGAACTCCCAGTGCTCGATCCGGTTGACCGCCACGCCACCGACCCGCACCGTGCCCTTCTCGCCGATGATCGTGATGGAGCCTTCCAGGTTCTTGAGATAGGTGAGCATGGTGACGTTCATCGAGCCCAGGGCGCCGGTCCGCCACCGGATGCTGACCACGCCGGTGTCCTCCACCTGGATGTTCCGCGCCAGGGTCTCGGTGTACGCCTGCACGCTTTCCACCGGGCCGATGAGCCAGTCGAGCAGGTCCACATAATGGCTCGCCTGGTTCATGAAGGCCCCGCCGTCGAACTCCCAGGTCCCCCGCCAGGGGGCGCTGTCGTAATAGGCTTGGGGACGGCTCCAGAAGACGTTGATGTTCACCATGTAGATCCGCCCGAAGCGGCGCTTCTCGACGGCGCGCTTCACCAACTGGAGCGTGGCGTTCCGGCGGTTCTGCTTAACCACGAAGAGATGCACCCCCGCCAGATCGCAGGCGTGCACCATCCGCTTGCCGTCCTGCCAGCGGGTGGCCATCGGCTTCTCGGTCATCACATGGCGCCCGGCCTCCGCTACCTGCACCGCCTGGTCGGCGTGCAGTCCACTCGGGGTGGCCAGGATCACGACGTCGGCGTCGCTGGCCGCGAGCATGGCATCGAGAGTCCGGAAGCCGGGCGCGCCGGTGCGCGCCACCGCCGCTTCCAGTGCGGCCGGATCGATGTCGCACACCCCCACCAGCTCGGCCCGCTCGACGTGCTTCTCGAGCGCGTCGAAGTGGTTGGCTGAGATCCGGCCGCAGCCCGCCAGGGCAAAGCGGATCTTCCGGTCGCGAATGAAGGGCTTGGTGATGAACATGAGCCGCCAAATGTAAGCGGGGGCCGTGCCCCCATGGAATTGCGCACTCTCTCCCGAGGCCGTACAGTTTGGGTCTAGCGCGACTCAGGCCCGAGCGCTAACTTGTGAATAGTTTCACAAACTCCTCAACCGCTCCGTCGTCCGCCGGCTCGGACGCCGGGATCCTCTGGATGGAGACGATTGTCATGGCGACTGCGACTTCCCCGGTGTCCACCAAGGTCTCCTACCCCTCCCAGGCGGTGAACCGGCTGTTCGCCCCGCCCGAGAGCGAGGTGCCCGCCGACAAGCTCCGCCGGCTGCTGCACGAAGCTCGCGACAAGGGGACCTTTCTCCATACCGCCGGCGCGTACGACGCGTTCACCTCGGCGATCATGACCACGCTGGGGTTCCAGACGCTGTACGGCAGCGGATGGCAGCTCGCCGCCACCAAGAGCATGTACCCCGACATC
This sequence comes from Gemmatimonadales bacterium, assembly GCA_013813145.1. Classification (GTDB taxonomy): domain Bacteria; phylum Gemmatimonadota; class Gemmatimonadetes; order Gemmatimonadales; family GWC2-71-9; genus CAVVWJ01. Next base: position 810 of record JACCSE010000333.1, on the reverse strand, counting down.
GGGATCTACCAGTCGCACCAGATGGTCGAGCTGGTGCTGGAGATGCGAAAGGGGATCGAAGGGGCGCGGAACACCCACTGGTACGACAGCGAAGGGAAAGATCTGCTCGAGGCCCCTCCCGCGTTCGTGGACATGGAGGCTGGCTTCGGTGGGCCAACCCAGACCTTTACCCTGGCCACCGAGCTGATCCGGGTGGGCGCCGGCGGAGTGCACCTGGAAAATCAGGACCCGTCGAATCGCACCTGCGGTCACATCGTGAACGTGGGCAAGGCCAAGCGGAACAAGGTGCTGGTGACCCGGAAGCAGTGGCTGGCCAAGCTCAAGGCCATCAAGGCCGCGGCGGAGGCGACCGGAGTCAACGTCGTCATCATCGCGCGCACCGATTCCATCGACGGCGCGCTGCCCGACGAGGAGCCGGGTGGCGTGAAGATGGCGGTCGAGGACGCGTGGGAGGCGGCCGAGCTGGGCGTGGACGTGATCTGGCCGGAGTTCAACAACACCAGGCTGGAGCAGCCGCGGGAGTTCTCCGAGGGGGTGCGCCAGTACTACCCCAACCAGATGCTCGGCTTCAACCTGTCGCCTTCTCTCTATTTCGGGAAAGACAAGAAGGCCGGCTCGCTGATCACCAACCAACAGCTCGCCGACCTCGGGTTCATCCTCCAGTTCTCCACGCTCTTCAACTTTCGGACGGCGGGGATGGCGCTGGAGAAGGGACTGCGGAAGTTCCTCGACAGCGGCATCGAGGCGCTGGCGGACCTCCAGATCGAAGAAGACGGCGAAACGACGCAGCCGTTCACCAAGATGCACCAG
>JACCSE010000322.1 GCA_013813145.1 Gemmatimonadales bacterium | reverse complement strand
TGCGCTCGGGATGAAGTATGTTCTCTCCCGCTGCCCCCCTGCCCCCCTGCCCCTTCTATCCCCGCTACTCCCCCCGCAGCACCTCCAGCGGCGTTCGACGGATCACCTCGCGGCTGTTCAGCAGGCCGACGACGACCGTCAGGGTGACGACCTCGCCGATCAGCCCGGCCAGTGGCAGGGCGGGGAGGGCGAACCGTCCTTCGAAGAGCCAGGTGGCCAGCGCCCAGGACGCCATGCCGGCGAGCGCGGCGGCAACGGTCGCGGCGATGAGTCCGAGCGCCAGGTATTCGGCCAGGATGATGCGGAGAAGCTGCCCCCGGGTCGCGCCGAGGGTGCGGAGGAGCGCGCCCTCGCGGATCCGCTGAAACCGGCTCGTTGCCAGCGCGCCGATCAGGACAATCGCGCCGGTCGCCAGAGTGAACAGCGCCATGAACCGGATCGCCAGCACCACCCTGTCGAGCAGCCGCTCGAGGGTCTCCTGAAGGGCGGTGAGGTCGAGGGTGGTCACGTTAGGCAGCCGCTCGGCGAGCCGGCGCTGGAAACCGCCGCGCGCCGCCGGGCTTTCCACCCGGGTGAGGGTGACGAGAGTCTGCGGCGCGCCTTCCAGAGCGCCGGGCTCGAAGACGACGAAGAAGTTGGGCTCGAAGCGCGCCCAGTTCACCTCGCGCAGGCTGGTGACCAGGCTGGGGAGCTCGAGTCCCTGAACGTCCCAGACTACGGTGTCGCCGATGCCGATGCCGAGGTCGGCTGCTACGCCGCTTTCGACGGATATGGAGACGGGAGAACGGACGGGTTCATTTCTGGCCGTCCACCATGACCCCTCCACTACTCTCTCGGACGCCACCAGCGAATCCCGATACGTCGAGCGGTACTCGCGTCTCAATGCCCACGCTCCCGAGGGGCCTTCGTCCCCCTCGCCCGTCGTATCACCCAGGACCCGGGTCACCGGCCGGCCGGTCACCGACCCGCTGCGCATCGGGACGATCGGGACCGGGCCGACCGCCGACAGGCCGGACTCCTCCAGCAGGCGTTCGACTTCGGGGAGTTGATCCGGCTGGATGTCGAAGAGCACGAGATTCGGCCGCTCCGGTCCTCCGGTAAGCTGGAGTTGGCGCAGCAGGTTGAATTGCACCAGCAGCAGTGTGCCCAGGAGGAATGCGCCGAACCCGATCGCGAGCACCACCGTGGCCGTCTGGTTCGAGGGGCGGTGAAGGTTGGAGAGCCCCTGGCGCCAGAGGTACGGCCACCGGGCGGGCAGCCAGCGCCGAGCAGCCCGGATGAGCGACCAGGAGGCGAGCCAGAGCAGCAGCAGCGCCGCGCCCACGCCGCCGGCGAAGATCGCCCCCTGGCGCCAGCTCCCCACTTGCATCGCGGCCAGCGCTACGGTACTCGCGGCGAGCGCGGCCATTGCCACCAGGCGCCAGGGGTCGCGCGGCGCCCGCTCGGACTCAAACGGACGTCGCAGCGCGGCGAGCGGCGGCACCCGACGGACCGAGAGCAGTGGGAGCAGCGCGAACACGAGCGCGACCCAGAGCCCCATCCCCACGCCGAGCGCTACCGCTCGCCAGGAGACCGCGACCTCGACGTCCACCGGGAGCAGCCCCGCCAAGAGCCCCGGGAGAAGCGTCTGGAGCGTCGCGCCGGCCGCCGCGCCCAGCAGGCTTCCCGCGAGTCCCATCGCCGTCGCCTCGGCGCCGTAGATCGCGAACACCCGGCTGCCGGTGGCGCCGAGACAGCGCAGCACCGCGATGGTCTCCATGCGCTGCCGGATGAAGACGACCACGGCGCTGGCGACGCCGATTCCGCCCAGCAGCAGCGCGATCAGCGCGACGAGACCGAGGTACCCGGTGAGTCGCGAGAGCGACTGGTTCAGGTTCTCCTGATCCTCGGACACGGTACGGAGCCGGACCCGGTCGGCCCGGAAACGCGGCCGGTAGCGGTCGGCGAGCGCCTCGGGCGATGCGGAGGAGGGGAGCTGGAGGAAGGCTTCGTACTCGGCGCGGGCGCCGAAGCCGAGCAGACGGGTCTCGGCCAGGTAGCGCGCCGGAATGAAGATTCGGGGCCCGAAGGCGGCGCGGAAGCCGGTGTTCCCCGGCGCGCTGACGACCGACCCGGTGATGCGGAATCGGGCCTCGCCCAGCGCGAGCGTGTCGCCCACCCGTGCCCCCAGGGCGGCCAGGAGCGCGGGGTCCACGACGACGTGGCGGCCCGCTCGCAGCTCGCCCCAGGCCGCCGCCGGATCGGTTCGGATCTGCCCGTAAAAAGGAAAGTCACCCTCGACCGCCGCGACCTGCACCAGCCGGGTCCCGGCCGTCCGGGGGACGTAGGCCATACCGGCGAAGCTGGTGACCCGGGCCAGCTCCGCGCCCCCGCGCGCGAGGGTGTCGAGCAGCGCCTCGGCGCTCGGCGGCAGCGGGCGACGGCTGGAGACCGAGAGGTCCGCACCGAGGAGCGCGCGAGCCTGCTCGCGGACCGAGCGGCGGAGGTTGTCGGTGAACGAGTTGATCGCCACCAGCGCGGCGACTCCGACCGCCACCGAGGCGGTGAGCAGGAAGAGCCGGCGGGGCGACGCGCGGAACTCCCGCGCAGCCATGCGAAGCACGAAGCCGAGAGAGCTCACCCGGCGCTGTCAGCGACTACGCGGCCATCGGCCAGCCGGATGGTGCGGCGGGCGCGGGCCGCCAGATCGACGTCGTGGGTCACCAGCACCAGCGTCGTACCGAAGTCGCGATTCAGCTCGACCATGAGATCGATGATCCCGGCTCCGGTCCGTGCGTCGAGGTTGCCGGTGGGCTCATCGGCGAAGAGCACCTTGGGTCGGGTGCTGAAGGCGCGAGCCAGGGCGACTCGCTGCTGCTCGCCGCCGGAGAGCTGGGCCGGGTAGTGGTCGCCCCGGTCGCGGAGACCGACGCGGGCCAGCAGCTCCGCCGCCCGTTCAGCCGCGCTCTCGCCCCGCAGCTCCAGGGGCACCTGCACGTTTTCTCGAGCCGTGAGCGTCGGGATGAGCTGAAACGATTGGAAGACGAACCCGATCTTCTCGCCCCGAAGCCGGGCGCGGGCGTCCTCGTCGAGCGCACCCAGCTCCGCGCCGTCGAGGTGTACGGTTCCTGCGGTGGGCCGGTCGAGGCCGGCGAGGAGGCCGAGCAGCGTCGTCTTTCCACTTCCCGAAGGCCCCACGATGGCCGCGAAGCCGCCCGGCTCGATCGTGAAGGTGATATCGTTCAGGACGGTGAGCTTCCGATCGCCGGAGCGGTAGGTCTTGGTGAGTGATGCGCAGCGGAGCATGATCTGAATGATATACAGGTCCGGTTGGCTCGGTCTCTCGCTCGCGGCCGCGCTGGTGGGCTGCGGTGGCGACGAAGCAGCGCGGGCGGTGGCGGAATCGCCACCGCGGTCGGACCAGGAGCGCGGCCGGATCGTCTTTCTGGGAACCAGCCTCACCGCCGGACTGGGGCTGGATCCCGAGCAGGCTTTTCCGGCGCTGATCCAACGGAAGCTCGACTCGGCCGGACTGGAATACGTGGCGGTCAACGCCGGCGTGAGCGGGGAAAGCTCCGCGGGGGCGCGGCGCCGGATCGACTGGCTGCTCCAGCAGCCCGCCTCCCTGCTGGTCATCGAGACCGGCGCCAACGACGGGCTCCGCGGACTCCCTACCGATTCGCTGCGGGCCAACATCCAGGCGATCATCGACCGCGCGCGGGACCAGAGGCCGCCACCGACGATCGTGCTGGTGGGGATGCGCGCACTGCCCAACTTCGGCTTGGGCTATGCACGGAGGTTCCGCCAAGTTTACGACGACCTGGCCGAGACCAACGACCTCCCGCTGGTGCCGTTTCTGCTGGAGGATGTCGCGGGAGTGGATTCGCTCAACCAAGCCGACATGATCCATCCGACGGCGGCAGGTCACAGAGTGATGGCGGAGACGGTGTGGGGGGTGGTGGAGGCGGTGGTGCGCGGGAGAGAGAGAGCGTAAAACGGTGAACGGTAAACGGTAAACGGGGACTGCCAAGGTATCCCGTTCACCGTTCACCGTTCACCGTTCACCGTTTCCTGATTACCGGTTACGGCTTCCCCCACCGCCGCCACCGCGATATCGATCTCTTCGGCCGTGTTGTAGTAATGCGGCGAGATGCGGAGAACGGAGGCGGTGCCCTTTTCGTCCATGTCGATCACCGCGTCCTCGCGCTCGGCGGAGCTGGTGTTGATGCCTCGGGCGCGGAGGGTGGTCTTTACGGCGTCGGCCGGCACGCCTAGGTCGGCGGTGACGATGGCGCAGAGCTCGGGGCCACGGTCGAGGACACGGACGCCGGGCACTGAGGAGAGGCGCGCCCGTGCGTAGGCGGCGAGGGCGCGGGCGCGGTGGGTGGCCGTTTCGATTCCGACCTTGAGGGCGTAGTCGGCCGCGGCGCCGAGGCCGAGCACGAGGGCGTGGGAGATCTCCCAGCTCTCGAAGCGGAGGGCGTCCGGCACGAGGGTGAAATCGTCGGGGTCACTCCAGGTGGCGCCCCGCATGTCCACCAGGAGCGGGTGCGCGCCGGCGGCGAGCGCCCGCTCGGAGACGTAGAGGAACCCGACGCCTCTCGGGCCGCGGAGAAACTTGCGCGCGGTCCCCGTGAGGTAGTCGCACCCCAGCCGTGTCACATCCACCGGCAATTGTCCCGCCGCCTGGCAGGCATCGACCAAATAGGGCACTTCGGCGGCGCGGCAGAGCTCGCCGATCGCCTCGACCGGCTGCACCAGGCCGGAGTTGGTCGGCACCCAGGTCAACGCCACCAGGGTCGGGCGCTGCCGGGAGATCAGCGAGCGGACCGCGTCGGGATCGGTCCCGCCGGCCGGACCATCGGGTGCGCGGACGATCTCCACCCCGCAGCGGCGCCCCAGCGAGAGATACATGATCTGGTTGGAGACGTAGTCGGCGCGGCTGGTGAGGATGCGGTCGCCGGGTCGAAAGTCGAAGGCCTGCAGCGCGTGGGCGAAGCCGAGAGTGGCGTTCTGAACCATCGCAATGCTTGCCGCTGGGGCGCCGAGAACCCGGGCGACCGACGCGTGGGCCGCGGCGATTTCCTCCCGGCGAGCGTCCGCCGCCTCATAGCCTCCCAACTCCCGCTCCAGGCGGAGGTGAGCGTCTACCGCATCGGCCACCTGGTGGGGCACGAGCGCCGCGCCGGCGTTATTCAGGTGGACCAGGCGGTCTGAGCCGGGCGTCTCCGCCCGCCAAGCCGATACCTCAGGGGTAGTCGCCGGACGGTTCATGGGATCCACCCTTCCATCTCCTGGATCCCCCGGCGCCATCGGCGCTCGAGCAGGGCGGCCGCCGCACTCCGGTCGCCGCGGCGGAGGGCGTCGAGTACCCGGGTGTGATGCAGGGCGGAGAGACTCACGCGGCGGGCCTCGCGAAGATAGGCATGGAGGTAGCGGCGGGGCACCTGCCGCAGGGTGGCGATGAGCTCGAGCAGGCGGCGGTTGGGACAATCGGCGAGCAGGCTCCGGTGCCAGGCCTCGTCCAGCTCCACGATCCGGGCGACGTCACCCCGGGCCTGCTCGAGTTGCCGGGCGAGGTCAGCCAAGCCGGTGAGGCGTTCAGGGGAGAAGTCGGGGGCGAGGCCGAGAGCGAGAGGTTCGAGCACCGCCAGGATGCCGCCGACATCACGCAGCTCGGCGCGGGCGAAGGGGCGGAGGCGGAAACCGCGTCCGGTGTCGGAGTCGAGGACGCCGTCGCGGGCGAGGCGAATTAAGGCTTCCCGCACCGGGGTTCTGCTGACGCCAAGCTGTCGGGCCAGTGTCGTGTCTTGGACACGAGAGCCGGGGGGAATGTCTCCGGAGTGGATCCGGTCGAGGAGCTCGGAGTGGATCTGCTCGCGGAGGGGGACGCGGGTTATCGGCATTCAGCCCCAAGAACAGTGTTCTGTATACAGTATTCTGCTTTTGTGATGTGTCAAGCGGGATCCCCCCGTACCCACCTACCAAGCGAAGCGAGGGACTTGCGCGGAGGTGGGTTCGATCGCCTTGCCCGGTACCGAGGGCGGCGTTGATGTCTACCCCGCCGATTCCCGTCCGCTCGACTACCCCAAGTATGCCGATCGCCTGAAAGACTTTGGCACCGCCATTCGGGCCGGTGAGACCGCGATGGTGACCAAGATCAGGGTCAAGTCGAAACACGTGGAGTTCCAGCTCGACGGCGGCGGCTACGGCCACCATGGGGGACGAGACCCGCTGGCGCACCCGGGCGAGGCAGGGCTCGTCCCTCCGGTATGGGGCCCGCCTCAGTAATGCGATGCGGTCGGGATATCCGAGCGTCGCGAGGAAGCTCGCGGGAGAGTGACCGGGATCGACACCGCCCCGAAGCTCACCCCGGGGCGATCGGCGTATCTCAAATCCACGATGTGCACCACGTACCGTTCCCCTCCCGCCGGCTCGATCTGAAATGCGGGAAACCTGGCCCAGGACAGGAACCGCCGGCCGACCGTGGCCGCCCGGGCAGCGACCACCGCGGGATGCTCGGGGTCGCCGCGGGTATAACTCCGGAGCGAGCCCGGATCGATGCTCGAACGTTCCAGCCAATGGAACCGTCCTACCTGGTACCCGTCGGCCTGCGCCGCCACCACCGTTCGCACGAACGGCGTCACCGGCTGAGGCGCCAGCATGATCGCGTCCACCGGCCGGCCGGTTCGGTCCGCAAGCTCCCGCGTCGCGATGCGGCGGCCCACGATCGCGGAGACCGCCATGGCCGCCGCGTAAGCCGCCGCGAGCCCAAGCCCGATCCTCGCGGGCGCCGTCCGCCGCCGGCTCAGCAGCACGCCCGCGCCGAGCGCGAGCCAGAGCCAGGGATCCACGATGAAAAGGGTGTCGCCATAGAACCACCGGCCGCTGAACGGCATCAGCCAGCGGACTCCGTAGGTGTTCAGCGTGTCGAGGATCGGGTGGGAGACGATGGAGATGGCCGAGAGGAGGAGGAGCTGGCGGGGAAGCGCGGGCGGACTCTCGCGCCGTCGCATTCGCCGGACCAGGCGGTCGGCGGCGAGCATGGCGCCGGTGAGAAGGAACGGCCACAGCGCTAGCGCCAGCACGCCGTGGGTCCAGCCGCGGCGGAAGGCGAGGTCGGCGGCGGGGCCCCAGAAGTAAGCCAGCACGTCCACGTCGGGGAGATTGGCCCCCACGAGCAGCGTGGTGGTGCCGAGCGCGGTGCGGCGCGCCAGACCGCCGCGCGCCAGCCCCGCGCCGACCAGCGTGTGGCAGATCGGGTCTATGCCAGCCTCGCGTCCAGCTCGAGCCGGACGTTTCCCTTGAGCGCCCCGGACACCGGACATCCCTCCTTCGCGGCCTCGGCGGCTCCGGCAAACCGGGCCTGGTCCAGCCCGGGGACTTCGCCGCGGGTCTCCAACCGCATGCTGGTGATCTTGAAACCGTCGCCCACCTTTTCGACGGTGCAGGCCGCGGTCGTGGAAATCCGGGTGGCCGGCGTCCCCGCCTTTTCCAAGCCGGCGGAGAGGGCCATGCTGAAGCAGGCGGCGTGGGCGGCCGCGATCAGCTCCTCGGGATTGGTGCCCTGGGCCCCCTCGAAGCGGGTCCGGAACGAGTAATCGCCTTCGAAAGCCTTCGAGCCGGCGGTGAAGTGTCCGCGTCCGGTGCGGAGCACCCCTTCCCACGTGGCGCTGGCGCTGCTGGTCGGCATCCTGTTCTCCTGATCAGAGCTGGCGGTTGAATCCGAGCATGAGCCGGAAGGGGCTCACGTCGTTCACGAAGGTCCATCGGAACTCGAGAAACGGCTTCCAGAGGGAGGCCGAGGTCGCGAGACCGAAGAACAGATTGTAGCCGGTTTCGGTGTCACCGCCATCGGGATGAAGCAACGCGACCCCGCCGCCGGCGTACACGTCGCCGGTGCCGAAGCGGATGGCGGCGTCGCCGTTGAGCTGCCATCCGGTGCCGGCATCGCGGGGGAAGAGGAGGTCGCCGCTGGGCCGGAGCTCGAGATTCCGGGCGACGGGCACCCGGACCTGGGCGCCGAGGGTCCAGGCGTGGTTCTCGAAGTCCCGGCCGCCGCGGACTCCGGCCTCCACGGGGCCATGGATCAGGGAGCCGCCGCCGCGCCCCCGGCGTTGCGCGGCGGCGTCGGAGGGGGTGAGCGCTAGCGCGATGAGGAGCAGGAGGAACAGGCCGTAGGGGTGACGCTTGCGTCGCC
>JACCSE010000274.1 GCA_013813145.1 Gemmatimonadales bacterium | reverse complement strand
AAGGTCACCCCGATCAGCACGCCGATCAGGGAGAAGAAGCTCTTGAGCTTCTGGGCCCGGAGGGTGCGGAGGGCCATGCGGAGGGCTTCGAGGAGGGACATTGGGGGACGGCTATTGGCTATTGGCTATCGGCTATTGGCTATCAGCTATCGGCTATCAGACTTGCGGCACCGAACTCGCGCTCGCCCGGACCGATCGCCGATCGCCGATCGCCGATAGCTGATAGCTGATAGCCGATAGCCTTCCCTTCATCCCTTTCCACCAATCCGTCCCGCAACACCACCACCCGCTCCGCGTGCGCCGCGATGTCCGGTTCGTGCGTCACCATGATCACGGTCTGCCCCGCCGCGTGCAGGTCGCCGAAGACCCGCATGATCTCCTCGCTGGTGACGCTGTCCAGGTTGCCGGTCGGTTCGTCGGCGAGAAGGATGCTGGGCCGGTTGACCAGTGCCCGGGCGATGGCCACCCGCTGCCGCTGCCCGCCGGAGAGCTCGTTGGGCCGGTGGTGCATGCGGTCGTCCAGCCCGACTCGGGCGAGCGCGTCCGTGGCGCGCGCGCGGCGCTCGCGCGCGCCGATCCCGGCGTACACCAGCGGCAGCTCGACGTTGTGCAGCGCCGTCGCGCGGGGCAGCAGGTTGAAGGTCTGGAACACGAAGCCGATCTCCCGGTTCCGCACCCTCGCCAGCTCGTCGTCGGAGAAGCGTGAGACCTCCAGCCCGTTGAGCCAGTATTCGCCGCCGGTCGGCGTGTCGAGGCAGCCGAGCAGGTTCATCATGGTGGACTTCCCCGAGCCGGAGGGACCCATGATCGCCACGTACTCGTTGCGCCGGATCTCCAGCGTCACGCCTCGGAGCGCGTGGATCCGCTCGGTGCCCATCTGGTAGGCGCGGCTCAGCTCGACGACACGGATGATGGCGCTCACGATTCCTCCGCCTCGACCTGCGTGGTGTCGGCCAGGCGGACCCGGTCGCCGTCTTTGAGGTCGCGGATCGCCTGATAGGTGCCGGCGACGATCGTCTCGCCTTCGCGAAGACCCTCCACTACCTCGAAGTACTCGTCGCCCGCGATCCCGACCTTTACCGGGCGGAAGGTCGCGATCCCCTCGCCCACGATGAACACCCCTTCTTCTTCTTTCTCCCGGGGGCGACGGTGGGTGGTGTCGGTGCCGGGGACGCTCTCGTTGGGCACCCGCTCGTGGTCCCGCACGGTGAGCGCGATGATCGGGATGCTGAGGACGCGACCGCGGGTGTCGGTGACGATCCGCGCGGTGCAGCTCAAGTCGGGCCGGATGTCCCGCGGCGGCTCTACCAGCCTCACCTCGACGTCGAAGTCGACCGCCCGATCACTCGAGCCGGAGGCGGTCTCCGTCGGAGTGAGCCGGGCGCTGTTGCCCACCCTGATCACCCGGCCCAGAAAGCTGGTGTCGGGATAGGCATCGATGGTGATCTGCACCGAGTCGTTCCGCGCGATGCGGACCACGTCGGTCTCGTCCACCTGCACCTTGGCAAGGATGACGGAAAGGTCGGCAATCGTCATGAGAAGCCCGGTCTCCCGCGAGAAGGTGCCCGGGACGGCCACCTCGCCCTCCTCGACCGCGAGCCGGACCACCCGGCCCGAAATCGGCGAGACCAGCCGGGTCTTGGCCAGGTTGTCCCGCGCCGCCTGGAGGCCGGCCCGGGACTGCTCCAACTGCGCCTCGGTAGACTGAAAGGTGGCCCGCGCGACGTCAAAGGAAGTCTGGGCCTGCTCGGCGAGGGCTGGGGCGATCAGGTTGGGCCCCAGCCGGGTGAGCTGCTGGGTGCGCTTCCACTCCCGCTCCGCCTGGTCCCGGTTGGCCCGGGTCTGGAGCAGGGTGGCCTCGGTGGAAGCGACGACGGCCTGGGCGCTGGTGACCGCGGCCTGGTACTCGGCCGGGTCGATCTGGAGCAGGAACTGGCCCTGGGAGACCACGTCGCCCTCGCGCACCGCGATGCGGATGATCCGGCCGGTGATGTCCGCGGAGATGTCCACCGAGGTCTGCGGCTCGATCTTGCCGCTGGCCGTGACGGCGCTGACCAGGGTGCGGTGGGAGACCTGGTCCATCCGGACTTCGGTGCCCGCGTTCCTCTCCTGGTTGATCCGGAAGGCGACGACTCCTCCACCGACCAGCAGAACCGCCGCCACCCCCAGACCGATCTTCATCCTACGCGACATGTGGATTCCTCGTGTGTTGGCTATCGGCTATCGGCTATCGGTCCTCGCGCGCGGGCGGTCGGTTCTGCAGGACCGATAGCCGATAGCCAATTTCACCTTAGCTGTCGCCCAACCGCCGCCTCGAGCGCGGCGACGGCCTTGTGATAGTCGTACACCGCGGTCACGTAGTCGCCCTCGGCCTGCTGCACCGAGTTCTGCGCGTCGGAGACCTCGAGCGACGTGCCCGCGCCGAGCCGGTAGCGGTCCTGCGCCAGCCTGAGCTGGTCCCGTGCCGCCTGCCGGTTGTCCTGCTGCACGGCGATCGCCTGGAACGAAGTCTGGAGCCCGAGATAGCGGGCGTGCACCTCGCTCCGCACTTGCAGCCGCCGGGCGCGGACGTCCTCGTCGGCGTCCTGCTCCAGCGCCCGCGCCTCGGACACGCGGAGCGAGCGGCCGAACCCGGTGAAGATCGGGAGCGAAACCGTCAGGTTCGCCCGGAATGGCTGGCCGGTATAGCTGAAGGGGAAGACATCGTTGGCATCGCGAATGCCCTGCGCCACCGGATCCAACAAGACGCCGCCACCGTCGCTGAGCCCGGCGGCGCCGAAGCAGTTCTGCACCTGGCCGCCCAGATTGAGCGCGGTGCGGACCTGGTTGTCGTACTGGCACTCCGCCGCCTGGCCCTGCGCGCTGGTGAGGGTCTCACCCAGCAGCAGGCTCTCGTCGGTGAACTGCTGAGTGAAGCCGCTCCATCCCGCCTGAAGTTGGAGGGTCGGGAGAAACTCCGATCTGGCTGCCCGCACGCTCCAGGTCGCCGCCGTCTGCCGCGCCTTGAGGCTCCGGAGCGTCGGGTTCTGCTCGTCGGCCAGCGACAGCAGCGCCGCCAACTGGAACTCCGGCGCCTGCACCGGGAAGGAATCGGTGAGGGCGATCTGGTCCACCGGCGCCGGCGGCTCCACGCCCATTCGCCGGATGAGGTCGAGTTTGGCCTCATTGTTCGCCTGCGCTGCCCTCAGCAGCGCGACGTCCGACTGGCCCTTGGCGACCTGGGCCTGGCGCACGTCGAGCAGAGTCGCCTGTCCCACCTCGTAGCGCGCGTTGGCCAGCGCCAGGAAGTCCGCGTTCCGCAGGACTTGTTGCCGGGCCACACCCACCTGGGCCGCGGTCTGCAACGCGTTCAGGTACTGAGTGGTGATCTCCGCCTGGAGCGCGATGCCCGCGCCGCCGATGTCCTCCTCGGTGGCGCGCTGCAGCGCTTTCTGTTGTCCGGGAGCGGAGAGAACCCGGCCGTCGAGCTGCCAGAAGACCCCGAGACTGTAGCCCGAGGTGAGGAACGCCGAGGTGGGCCGGACGAACCCGCCGCCGAAATTCGACTGACCCGAGCCGATGTACCCCAGGTCGCCGGAGACACTGGCGGACGGCAACAGGTTGCCGTAGGCATTCCGCACGCCCCACCTCGCTGGGGCCGCATCGTTCAACGTCTGGCGATAGGTGGGGCTGGTGGAGCGCGCCTGGCCCAGCGCCTCGGCGAGCGACAAGCTGACTGTAGGAGCGGGTGCGGGGCGGAGCGCGGCCGTGGTGTCGGACCGGCGGACTGCGGTGGTGTCCTGCGCGGCGGCGGCGGCCGGAACGATCGAAGCCAGCGCAAGCAGACCGAGCCAACGATTCATCGAAGGAACCCCTCTAGGTGTGGACGTGACCGCGGCCAATACGCGGAGCCGGTTGGATAGGTTTCAGGTTGGGACGGGAAAGTGGAAGGTCGCAAGTCTCAGGTCGCAGGTCGATGGGGATCGCCCGAGGCACCTGCGACCTGCGACTTGTGATCTGCGACTCCCTACTCCTGCCGCGTAACCGTGATGTTGCGATCGGGCAGCTCGAGCCGGCGGAGACGGCCGGCCGCGTCGGTGATCAGCGTCCCGGTCACCTCCCCCGACAGGGCGGTCCGCACGTTGCCCCCACCGCCGTCGCCTCCGGAGTCGCGGCGGGCGGTAAACGAAGCGCGGCGTCCGGTCCGGGGAAAGATCCCGGTGAGGCGGCGCCCCGCTGGCGTCGCCAGATCGGCGACCGCGGCGTAGAGGGAGTACACTCCATCGTCGAGGAGAACCACGTCGGGTCCCCCCGGAAGCTCCCGCCCCGATTCCGAGCCCGCGGCGACGGTACGGACGATCAGCCGGGCCCCCGATCCGGCGGCCAGAATGACGGTCGTTCCCTCCGCGGCTTCTACCTCGAGCTGGAACTTCGCGATGGATGATTCGGGTCCCCGCTCCAGCACGGCGCTGAGCTGGGTGGAGGGCTTGCTCCCCGGGTAGCGCGCGCCGGCCGTCAAGGTCGTCCCCGGCGCGCCTCGCGCCCGGCCCTGCTCGAGGGTGAATTCCTCGCGCCCGATCTCCCGCCCTCCCTCCTGCACCACCAGCCGGATCGGCTCGGCCTGCTGCGCCGCCGCCGGGCCGGTAGTGGGCATCAGCAATAGAAGAGGAAGCACGACGCGTGGTAAGGCCATGTTGGTGACCTCAGCTCCCGGCCAGACTGTTGCGAACGCGGTCGAAGATAAATCTATACAGGAGTTCACCCTTTTGGGCGGAGGCGAGGCTCGGGTAACCCACCGACCCGGGTGAGCCGGGTGGGAGCTGACGGCTCTGCCCTGGGCGGTAGCGGGCCAGCATGGCCGGCGTCAGCGCGAAGTCCTGCGCCAGCTCCATCCGGACGGTCTCCGGCGCGATGTAGAGCAGGAGCGAGGTGTCCAGCTCGCCGCCCTGGATCGGTGCGCCGGGACGCTCGAGCAGCGATCCGAAATTGAGGGAGAAGATGTCGATGACCTGTACCGCGGCCGCGTCGGTGCGAATGCTGCTCAGCGCCTCCAGGTGGGCCTCGCTCGCCTGGGCGGTGAGCACCACGAACTCGCGCACGCCTGCCCCCTCCTCCCAGGATTCGATAAGTTCGTTCATGACCCGGTGCAACGTGCGGCGGCGGAGCGCGGCGCCGCCAGGCAAGGGGCGGGCGTCGGCGTGGACCCCGTACTCCACGGTCGGAGCGCGCGGAATCCGGTACGCGGCCGACAGATCGTCCGCGAGGCGCTCGACGATGATCGTGTCGCAGCCGACCGGCAGGTGGGGGCCGTGCTGCTCGGTCGTGCCGGAGGGGACGATCAACGTCGCCCGCTCCTGCAGCCGCTCCCGTACGGCGCCGGGAGTCATCTCCTTGATGCGCCAGGGGTGTCCCGGTTGAGTCATGGTCCGCGGTGGTGGGTCGTCGTGGTCGTGGCGGCGGTGGTGGCGTCCGCCGAATGGCTCCGCGCCCCCGCGATCATCCCCGGCGCGGTCGCGGTGCTCGGCTTTGTGGCTGGACTGGCGGTGCTCTACCCGTTCGGCGGATGGCGGCGCCGCGGACTCGTCGCCTCGCTCCTGGGG
>JACCSE010000266.1 GCA_013813145.1 Gemmatimonadales bacterium | reverse complement strand
CGGCAAAGGCGCTGCTCTCGGTGGACGGCGGCCTGTGCCCCCACGACGGCGCCGCGCTGGAGTTCGATCCCTGGAGCCCAGAGGCGCACCGGTGCCCGTCCTGCGGCCGGGTCGCTTCCGGCCAACGCCACGACCGCGCCTGGGCCCGCTTCCAGCACCTCTGGCTCGCCGAGCGGACCGCCGACCTCGCCACCCTCGCGGTGCTCGGTGACGATCCGGCCTCCGCCGAACGTGCCGCCGAAATCCTCGACGCCTACGCCGGCCGATACCTGGAATATCCCAATCGTGACAACGTCCTCGGGCCCAGCCGGCTGTTCTTCTCCACCTATCTCGAGTCGGTCTGGATCACCGGCTACCTCGGCGCTGCCGCTCTGCTGCGCGAGGCGGGGCTGCTGGCCGACCACACGGTCGAGGGAGTCGGCGTCGTCGCCGAGGAGGCCGCCAACCTCATCGGCGAGTTCGACGAAGGCCTCTCCAACCGTCAGACCTGGCACAACGCCGCGCTCGCCGCGATAGCGGTCTGGTTCGAGGATGAGGAGCTGGCCGGGCGAGCGGTGGAGGGACCGACCGGAATCATCGCGCATCTGGTACGAGGCTTCGGCGAGGACGGGATGTGGTACGAGGGAGACAATTACCACCTCTTCGCGTTGCGGGGACAGCTCCTCGCGATGGGCTGGACCGCCCAGGCGGGCGTGGACATCCTGGCCGATCCGCGGCTGGCCGTGCGCCTCGGATCGGCGTTGTGGGCGCCCGCGTTTACCGCCTTGCCGGATCATACCTTCCCGGCGCGAAAGGATTCCCGGTACGGCGTCTCACTCGCGCAGCCGATGTATCTCGAGCTCTGGGAGGTCGGCCTCGCCCGATTGGGAGACGAAGGCTCGGCGCTGTGGGGCTGGCTGGCCGAGCTGTATCGATGCGACCCGCCGCCGCCCCAGCGCTTCGATTCCTATCTTCACGAGGCGGGCGAGCCGGCGGGCGGCGGCCGGGGACGGTCGGCGCTCTCCTGGTGGGCGCTGCTGGAGATGGCGCCCGCTCTGCCGGCGGCGAGCCTCCAGGCCTGGCAACCGGCGTCCGCCCTGCTCGATAGTCAGGGCCTCGCGATTCTCCGCCGCGGGCAACGCTACGCCAGCCTCGAGTGCGGCATCTACGGCGGCGGACACGGCCATCCCGACCGGCTCCACCTGACCCTCCACGCGGACGGAGTGCACTGGCTGCCCGACCCGGGCACCGGGTCGTACGTCGCACGCGATCTCTTCTGGTATCGTTCGACGCTGGCGCACAACGCGCCCCGGCTGGACGGCGCATCGCAGCGGCCGGGCAATGCCCATTGCCTTGCATTCGCCGAGGAAGGCGGGTGGGCCTGGACCCGCGGCGCCTACGGATCTTTCACCCGCACCATCGTGAACGGGCCGGAGTACCTGCTCGACGTGGTCGAGTTCGGCGCCGAGGAGGCGCACCTGGTCGAGCTTCCCTGGCATCCGGCGGGGGTGCTGGCGGTGGAGACGCCCGGCGAGTGGTCCGCCGCCATGCTGAACGAGGAGTTCGTCGATCAGGCGGAGCGGTTCACGCCTTCCGGCGACGGACCGATTGTCCTGCGGGCTCGCGCGGCGGACGGGGCGGAGCTCACGCTGCACTTCCTGTTCGACGGGGAGCTGGTGCGCGCGCGGGCTCCGGGGGTGCCGGGCAGCGGGCCCGCGACCTTCCTCCTGGCGCGGCGGCAGGGCAAGGCTGCGCGGTTCGTCGCCGCGCTCGCGTCGGGATCGCAGTCGAAAGTGGTGCATGGACTTCAGGCCACCGGCGATCTGATCGAGGTCGAGCTGACCGACGGCGTGGATCGCCACGTCGCCGGGGCCGAAGGCTGGGACGTCGCCCGCGGCGCCGTCACCACCAAGCTTCGCGGACTACGTCGCCCATCAGAGACCGCTCGGCCGCTGGTGGACTTCAACCGTTCGGTCCGGGTGCGGGGGACCGCGGCGCGGTTCCTCGAGTCGCCCACGCTGAACGGCACGCCCGCCGGCTTCGATGAGGGGGAGCCGCTCCAGTTGGATCACGAAGACCAGTATCGCCGGAGCGAGGAGCCGTATGCCGGACCCGACGAGTTCGCGGCGTCGGCGGTGGCGGGCTGGGGGGAGGGGGAGCTGTACCTCTCGATCGAGGTACGCACCGCCGAGCCGATCTTCCGGGCGGCGGAAGCTCCGCCGCTCCGCTTGGACAACGACCCGGACGACATCCACAGCGACGGGATCCAACTCTACTTGCGTCCCGCGGACCGCGGCCCGGTGTACGGCTTCCTCGTAGTTCCCGACGTCGGGGCCGACGGGATCCGCGTCATCGGCGCCGCTGGTACGGTCGGACAGCCCGAGATGATCCGTGGCGGGTGGCGCCCCACCGAGACCGGCTACACAGTCACCGTCGCGGTGGCGATCCCCGATTGGGATCCGGCGCCGGGAGAGGAGCTCGGCTTCGACCTCCTCGTCAACCGGATGGAACCCGGTCGCGAGCGCCGCGGGGGCCAACTGGTCTGGAGCGGCGGCGGCGGCTGGGTCTATCTCCGTGGCGATCGCCAGGACCCGGGCAACTTCGGCATCCTCGAGCTCCGATGACTTACGTAGCGGGCTTCACCTCGACCGGGAGCAAGCGCCCGGAGGCACTCTTCGGCTCCGGCGCCTCCGGCATGCCCCGCCGGATGATCCGCTCCTCCGGATGCCGGGTCTGGGACGAGGCGGGTCGCGAGTATCTCGACTACATCATGGCGCTCGGTGCCGTCGCGCTGGGCTACGCGCATCCCGCCGTGGTCCGCGCCGCCGTAGCCGCGGTGGAGCAGGGCGGCATCGGCCCGCTGCCGCCGGTGCTGGAGGAAGAGGTGGCAGAGGTGCTTTGCCGCCGAATTTCGGCGTTGGAGCGGGTGCGCTTTCTCAAGACCGGCGCCGAGGCGGTCGCCGCCGCGGTGCGGCTGGCGCGCGTCGCGACCGGGCGCGAGGCCGTGCTCGGCTGCGGCTACCACGGCTGGCTCGACTGGTGCCAGGGAGCCGACGCGGCCGGCGTGCCCGCCGGCATCCGCGCCTTGTACGGGGAGATTCCATTCAACGACCCGGCGCGCACCCGCGAGCGCATCCGGGCCGCCGGCGACCGGCTGGCGGCGGTCGTCATGGAACCGGTAATCCTGCGGCCCCCTGATCCCCAGTGGCTCGCGGTGGTCCGGGAGGAGACCGCACGCATCGGCGCGCTCCTGATCGTGGACGAGATCAAGACCGTGTGCCGGCTCGGGCTGGGAGGCGGGTGCGAGCGCTACGGCATCAAGCCGGATCTCGTCGTACTGGGCAAGGCGATCGCCAACGGCTTTCCGCTCGCGGCGGTCGGAGGCCGGGCCGAGGTGATGGAGCTGGTGACGCGCACCTGGATCTCCTCTACCCTGGCGACCGAATCGGTCGCCCTGGCCGCCGCCAAGGCGACGCTGGCTGTCGTGGACGAGGCCGGCGTACCGGCGCACATCACGGCGACAGGCGGCAGGCTGCTCGAAGGCTTCCGCACGCTCGCCGCGCGGCATGCCGGCGTTGTGGTCGGGGTCGCCGGCATTCCGGAGATGTGTCACCTGGAGTACCGCGACGAGCCGCTTTCGGGCCGGGTCGCCGCCGCCTGCGCCGAGCGCGGGCTGCTGCTCAAGCGAGGCGCCTACAATTTCGTCTCCCTCGCTCACGACCCCGCCACCGTCGACCGCTCCCTTGCGATCCTTGACGACGCGCTCTCCGCCGTCTCGCGATCCGCCTAGCGCCGATCCCCTACGGGTATTCGGGCGCCTACGGTCCCACCGCCGGCTTGATGGACCCGGCTCGCGCCCTGGACTAGATTCGTAGGCCATGACCCCTACGGACAACCCGCTGTTTTACGGTGACAATCTCGACGTGCTCCGCCGTCACATCGCGGACGAGTCTGTGGACCTCGTTTATCTCGATCTGCCGTTCAACTCGAACCAAGACTATAACGTCCTTTTCGCGGAAGGACGGGACGCAAGCCGCCGCCCAAATCCAGGCATTCGAGGATACCTGGTAATGGGATGAGTCGGCGGCCCGGACCTTCACTGAGACAGTGGAACAGGGCGGACCAGTCGCCGATGTGCTACTTGCGTTTGAACGGTTCATCCCGGCGAGTGACATGCTTGCCTATCTCGCCATGATGGCTCCCCGGTTGGTGGAGCTGCGCCGAGTGCTGAAAGAGACTGGATCTCTCTATCTCCATTGTGACCCAACCGCCTCCCATTATCTAAAGCTCCTGTTAGACGCCGTATTTGGTCCGACCAATTTCCGGAGCGAAATCATCTGGAGGTGCAGCAGCGGTCACAACAAGACAGCCGGCAATACGGTCCCATTCACGACACGCTGCTGTTCTACGCCAGAACCGATGATGCTTACTTCGAGCCGGGGTCACTCCTGTGGCCCGAGGATACGTCCGGGAGTGGTTCACTGACGAGGATGCGCGTGGACCCTTCCGGACCAACATGTTGACGGGGCCCGGCACCCGCACCGGAAGCAGTGGGAAGCCGTGGCGCAAGTTTGACCCGACTTCGCTCGGAAGGCATTGGGCGATTCCCAAGTCGCTCCGACACCTTCTCCCGGCGCAGGTGGAGGAATGGACGACCCAACAGTGTCTGGATTGTCTCTATGACGCCGGGGCCATCTATATCCCACGAGATGGCGCTGGACAGCCCAAGTACAAGCAATATCCCGGGGCGGGCATTCCCTATCAGGATATTTGGGCCTACCAGCCCTATACCCAGGGGTGTCTCTACGGAACCGAGGATGCGATTGACGAGGATGTAAAGTGGCTCCAGCACGACCAGGAACGGCTCGGGTATCCGACCCAGAAGCCCGAGGGATTCTGGTTCGGGTTCTCCGGTCGTCCTGTCCGCCGGACGGCATGGTGCTCGACCCATTCTGTGGCTGCGGAACCACCGTCACCGCCGCTCAGAAACTCGGCCGGCGATGGATTGGCATAGACATCACCCATCTCGCCATCGGGCTTATCAAGACACGATTGCATGATGCCTATGGTGATGCGGCGAAGTACGAGGTTATCGGTGAACCGACGACCGTGGAGGATGCGGAGCGACTGGCCCAAGATGAGCCCTATCAATTCCAGGCGTGGGCGCTCGGGCTGGTGGGCGCCCGGCAGAGCGGCGCAATCAAGAAGGGCGCGGATAAGGGCATTGACGGCCGACTCTACTTCCATGACGGCTCAGACAAGACCCGGCAGATTGTCATTTCGGTGAAGGCCGGGAAGCTGCACGCCAACTACGTGCGCGATCTTGCTGGTGTCATCGGGCGCAAGAAGGCCGAAATTGGCGTCCTGCTGAGTTTCGACCAGCCCACCAAGCCCATGCGAGCCGAGGCGGCATCCGCAGGCTTCTACACTTCGCCGTGGGGCAGCCATCCCCGGCTCCAACTCCTCACCGTAGGCGAATTGTTAGACGGAAAGCGGATTGACTATCCCCAAACAGCGGGGGTCAACCGGACCTACAAGCAGGCACCGAAGGCCAAGAAGGTGGCCGAAAAGGTCCGGGGCCTGTTCGACAAGGATGAGCCCACCGAAAGCTGAGGGGGACGGCCAAAGTAGGGGCATAATATACTTGACACACCTGCGTCTAGGCTGCATATTGTAGCCTATGAACAGACCATCCATCGCAGCACCTACTACCCTCGTTGAGGCGATTCGCTACTTCTCCCACCCGGACGTGAGTCTGTCCTTTTGGCGAGTCTCCGCTGGCCCGATGGCGTGACCTGTCCCCGCTGTGGCTCCGACAAGAACTCCTTCCTGTCCACCCGCCGCATCTGGAAGTGCAAGGGCTGCGGGAAACAGTTCTCGGT
>JACCSE010000247.1 GCA_013813145.1 Gemmatimonadales bacterium | reverse complement strand
GGTGGATCCTGGGAAGGTGGTCGCGGCGGTGAGGGAGGTTCTGTATCTGGAGTAGAGCAGGGGGAGGGCTATCGGCTATCGGCTATCGGACTTTGATAGCCGATAGCCGATAGCTGATAACCAGGAGTCCCATGTCTACCAACGTCGTAATGGAGGCCCTTTCCCCCACCATGGAGGAGGGGCGCCTCGTCGAGTGGAAGAAGCAGGAGGGGGAGCCGGTCGCCGTCGGTGACGTGCTCGCCGAGGTGGAGACCGACAAGGCAGTCATGGAGCTGGTGGCCCGGGCCGGCGGGACGCTGCTCCGGCAGGTCGTGCAGGCCGGGGCGACAGTGCCGGTGTCGGAGGTGGTGGCGGTGATCGGGGAGCCGGGGGAGGAGACCGCAGCGGGCGAGCAAGGCAAAGGGGCGGCGGGACAGGAGCCCGTATCGCAGGCTCAGCCCTCGCCCGCGCCAACCGAGCAGGCTGCGCCCGCGCCGGGAAAGGACCGACCCGAGCCCATGCCACGGGCAGCCCCCGCGGGAGCGGCCGAGGAGCGGCCGATGCCCGCCGGAGCCGCAGAGCGGACGACGCCCGCGGGCCGGCAGGTGCGTCCCGTAGCTCAGGTGGCTCCGAACAGGCAGCCGGTCACAGGGTCAGGGCGGGTGAAGGCGTCGCCGCTCGCGCGGCGGATCGCGGCGGAGCGCGGGATCGACATCGGGGCGGTGGCGGGATCTGGGCCGGAGGGACGGGTGGTGGCGCGGGACTTGGAGCGCCCCGCGGCAGCGGCCCCTCCCACCACGGCCCCTACCCCCCTGCCCCGCGGCCCCGAGGCCCCGCCGTCCTTCTCCGATGTCCCGCTTACCCAGATCCGGAAAACGATCGCCAAGCGGCTGGCCCAGTCCATCGGCCCGATTCCGACCTTCTATCTGACCACCGAGATCGACATGGAGCGGGTGGCGGAGGGGCGGGAGGCGCTCGGTGGCGGAGGGCAGCGGGACGGCGGGGCGGCGGAGCCCAAGATTTCGTTCAACGACATCGTGATGAAGACGGTGGCGATGGCGCTGCGGCAGCACCCCGCCTGCAACGCCTGGTGGCAGGACGACCACATCCGCTACTGGAACGAGGTGCACGTCAGCATGGCGGTGGCCATCGAAGAGGGGCTCATCACTCCGGTCATCCGGCACACCGACACCAAATCGCTCCGGGAGATCGCGGTCGAGTCGCGCGACCTTGCCGCCCGCGCGCGCGAGCGGCGGCTCAAGCCGGACGAGTATACCGGCGGCACTTTCTCGGTCTCCAACCTCGGCATGCTCGACATCGACGAGTTCACCGCGGTGATCAACCCGCCTGAGGCCGGGATCCTGGCCGTCGGGCGGATGGTGCCGACGCCGGTGGTGCACGGCGGTCAGGTCGCGGTGCGGCGCCGGATGCGGGTGACGATGTCGTGCGACCACCGAGTGATCGACGGCGCGACGGGGGCGCAGTTCCTGAAGACGGTGAAGGGGATGCTGGAGAATCCGCTGGCGATGGTGTACTAGCAGGACGGCAGACGGCGGACGGCAGACGGCAGACGGCAGATCAAACAGCAGTTGCCGTCACCGTCCGCCGTCTATCAACCCTGAGGTGATCGTGGCAAATCAGTTCGACGTAATCGTGATAGGCGGAGGCCCGGCTGGTTACGTCTGTGCCATCCGCGCGGCGCAGCTCGGCATGGCAACGGCGGTGGTCGAGCGCGACAAGCTGGGCGGCGTTTGCGTCAACATCGGCTGCATTCCCACCAAGGCGCTCCTGCACAGCGCCTACGTCGCCAACCTGGCGGCGCACGGTGCGAAGGAGTTGGGCGTCGAGCTCGGCGGGGTGAAGACCGACTACGGAGTGGCCATGCGCCGATCGCGGAAGGTGTCGGAGCAGAACTCGAAGGGGGTCGAGTTCCTGATGAAGAAGCACAAGGTGACGGTCCTCAAAGGCACCGGCGTATTGGGCAAGGACCGCACCGTCCGCGTCGGCGACGAGGCTCACCAGGCCCGGAAGGCGCTGGTGATCGCGACCGGGTCCCGAGTCAAGGGAATCCCCCAGATCGGCCTGGAGATCAACAAGACTACGGTCATCAGCTCGGATGAGGCGCTCTTCCTGGAGCAGGCCCCCAAGACGATGGCGGTGGTGGGCGCGGGCGCGGTGGGGTGCGAGTTCGCCGACATCTTCAACGCCTTCGGGACCAAGGTCACTCTCATCGAGGCGCTGCCCCGCATCCTGCCGCTGGAGGACCCGGAATCGTCGGACGCGCTCGCGAAAAGCTTCAAGAAGCGGGGCATCACCCTGCACGCGGGCGCCAAGATCACAAAGGGGACGGCCGGCCGGGACAAGGTGACGCTGGAGCTGGAGGCCGGCGGGAAGAAGGAGACCGTCGAAGCTGAAAAGGTGCTGATGGCCGCGGGCCGCGCCGTCAACACCGAGTCCATGGGGTTCGAGGAGGCGGGAGTGCAGCTCACCGAGCGGGGGTTCGTCAAGGTGGACCTCGCGACGCTGCAGACCACGGCAGCCGGCGTGTACTGCATCGGCGACGTGGCGGGTCCGCCGATGCTGGCGCACAAGGGCAGCCGGGAGGGGATCGTGGTGGCCGAGCGGATCGCGGGCCATCAGCCGCACGCCATCAAGTACGACAACGTCCCCAGCGTCACCTACTGCCATCCCGAGGTGGCCAGTATCGGGCTCACCGAGGAGGTGGCCAAGGAGCGGAAGCTGGAGTACCAAGTGGGCCGGTTCCCGTTCAGCGCCAACGGGCGGGCCCGCACCGCCTCGGAGACGGAAGGCTTCGTCAAGATCATTCGCGACAAGAAGTACGGCGAGATCCTGGGCGCCCACATCGTCGGCAGCCATGCGTCGGAGATGATCCACGAGCTCACCGTGGCGCGGGAGAACGAGTACACCGTCGAGGAAGTGGATCTCGCGATTCACGCCCATCCGACCCTGTCCGAGGCGATCGCCGAGGCCGCGCTCGACTCCATGGGACGGGTGATCCACCTCTGAGCGCGTGGTCTCGCGGGCCGAAGACCTGATCCGGGTGGCGATCCGGGGCGTGGCCGTTGCGGTATGCGCCGGCACGGCGGTCGTGGCACTCACCCTCTGGGGTGTGCAGCGGCTGCTGGCGGGCTCGCCGGAGTCCCCGATCCCGGTTACCGGGGGTCCGGCGCCCGCCCTCCTGCTGCTCGGCACGGTCGGCGCCCTCTGCCTTACCGCCGGCGTGGCGTGGCACCGGCTGGCGCCGGTGGACTCGTACTACCGCCGCGGCGGTCTGTCGCTGGTCTCCGCCTTCGGCACCTTTCTCATGGCGGTGCTGGCCGCACCCCTGCACCATTTCACCGGCCCCCGGGGGTTGCTCGCCCTCGCCGGCGTGGCGGGGGCGGCGGCGCTATTGCTCTCCCGCCGATGACCCCGCGCCTCCTGGTGAACGACCTGGGCCGGCGGCCCTATCGCGAAGTCCTCGACCT
>JACCSE010000244.1 GCA_013813145.1 Gemmatimonadales bacterium | reverse complement strand
CCAAGCTGATGGCGAACATGGTCTCCATGGCCGGAGCCGACCGGGTGCTGGCCATCGACTTCCATCAGCATCAGCTTCAGGGGTTCTTCGACCTGCCGGTCGACCACCTCTACGCGGCGCCGGTTATCGTGAACCACTATCGGCAGAAGGCGCTCCGCAACCTGGTCGTGGTGGCGCCCGACGTCGGATCGGCCAAGATGGCGCGGGGGTTCGCCAAGCGGCTCAACGCCTCGCTGGCCATCATCGACAAGCGGCGCCCGTCCGCCAACGTCGCCGAGGTGCTGAACGTGGTGGGCGAGGTCACCGGGAAGGACTGCATCATCCCGGACGACATGATCGACACCGCCGGCACCATGGCGGAGGCGGTCAACGCGCTGAAGCGGCTGGGGGCGGAAGACGTCTACTGCTGCGCCACCCACGCCCTGCTGTCGGGCCCGGCGGTAGATCGGCTGACGGCGTCGCCGGTCAAAGAGGTCGCGGTCACCAACACGATCGCAATCCCCCCCGAGCGCCGCTTCGACCGGCTCAAGGTGCTCTCCATCTCCGGGCTGTTATCCAAGGCGATCGGATACACGCATAGTGATCAGTCGGTGAGTTCGTTGTTTGATTAGAGAACGGGCTATCAGCTATCGGCTATCGGTCCGTGGGAGCGGAGGCTCGGTGCTTCAGGACCGATAGCCGATAGCTGACAGCCCTAACCAAGGACCCATCCCATGGCTCAACAGGCGAATCTCCAAGCCGCCTCCCGCACCCAGACCGGCAAAGGCGCGGCCCGCAGCCTGCGACGCCAGGGCAAGGTGCCCGGTGTCATCTACGGGCACGACCGCTCGCCCGAGGCGCTGGCGGTCGATACCGCCGCGCTCACCAAGATGCTCTCCGGGATCAGCGCCGCCACGACTATCGTGGAGGTGGCGATCGACGGACGCGCGCCGGTCAGGGCGCTCATCCGCGAGATCCAGCGGGACTCGCTCCGCCCCGCCGAGATTCTGCACCTCGACTTCTACGAGATTCGGGCCGACGAGGCCGTCACCGTGCCGGTGCCGGTGCACCTGGTGGGCATTCCGGACGGGGTCCGCAACTTCGGCGGCGTGCTCGACCACTCGCTCCGTGAGCTGGAGGTCGAGGTGCTGCCGGCCGACATCCCCGAGTCGATCGAGCTGGACGTGACGGCGTTGACGATCGGCCACTCGATCTTCGTCCGCGACATCACCCTCGCCAAGGGCGTGATCCTCAACGACCCCGATACGCCGGTCTGCACCGTGGTGGCACCCCGCACCGAGGAAGCCCCTGCCGGCGCGGCCCCGGAAGAGACGGTCGCCACCACCGAGCCGGAGCTCATCCGGAAGCCGAAGGCCGAGGCCGAGGACGAGACCGACGGGAAAGCCTGAGTTCTGCGCGCCATCGTGGGGCTGGGAAACCCCGGCCCGGAGTACGTCGAGACCCGGCACAACGCCGGGTTTCGTCTGGCCGACCACCTCGCCGCGCGCTGGCGGTTCGGGGCGCTGCGCCGGGGCGACCGCGCGCGCGTGGCGGAAGGCACCTGGAACGATCATTCCATTCGCCTGCTCGAGCCGCAGACGTACATGAATCGGAGCGGCGCCGCACTCGCGCCGCTCCGCGCCCTGCCCGAGTTCGATCCCAGCCGCGACCTGCTCATCATGGTAGACGACGTCGCCCTGCCGCTCGGCCGCTTCCGGCTGCGCGGCGCCGGCTCCGCCGGGGGCCATAACGGCCTCAAGAGCGTCGAAGGGTCGCTGCAACGTCAGGACTATGCCCGCCTCCGCATCGGCGTCGGCCCCCCGCCCGAGGGACTCGACGATCTGGCCGATTTCGTGCTGGCCCGGTTCAGCGGGGAGGAGCGGGAAACGCTCGACGGGTTGATGGATCCCATGGCCGAGGCGGTAGAATGCTGGCTGGACGAGGGCATCGAGCGGGCGATGAGCCGGTTCAACAAGTGAAGTCGCAAGTCTCAAGTCTCAGGTCGCAGGTCGTCCTGAGACCTGCGACCTGTGACCTGCGACCTTCGACCTGAGACCCCATGCTCCGCCTCGGCATCGTCGGCCTTCCCAACGTCGGCAAGTCCACCCTCTTCAATGCGCTGACCTCGGCCAAGGCGCTGGTGGCCAACTATCCCTTCGCCACGATCGAACCGAACACCGGAATCGTGCAGGTGCCCGATCCCAGGCTCGACGCGCTCTCCCGCATCGTCGTGCCGGAGCGGACCGTCCCGGCGGTGGTCGAGTTCGTGGACATCGCGGGGCTGGTCAAGGGCGCGAGCGAGGGCGAGGGCCTCGGCAACCAGTTCCTGGCCAACATCCGCGAGGTGGACGCGATCCTGCACGTGGTGCGCTGCTTCTCGGACGACGATGTCCAGCACGTGATGGGCGAGGTGGATCCGGTGCGCGACCGGGAGATCATCAACATCGAGCTCGGGCTCGCGGATCTCGCCAGCGTGGAGAAGCGGCTGGACAAGAGTGCCCGCTCGGCCCGCTCCGGCGACCCCCAGGCCAAGCTCGAGCTGCGACTGCTGGAAGCCGTGCGGGACGCACTCGCCGCAGGCCGTCCCGCCCGCACCGTTATGCCGACCGGCGATGAGGCGGCGGCGTTCGGCTCCTTCAACCTCCTTACCGCCAAGCCGGTGCTCTACGCCGCGAACGTCGCGGAGGATGAGATTGCGGCCGGCAATCGCCACGTAGCGGCGCTGCGCTCGGCGCTGGCGCGCGAGGAGGAGACTGCCGAGATCGTCACTTTCTCGGCCAAGGTGGAAGCCGAGCTGGCCGAGCTGCCGCCGGAGGATCGGGCGGAGTTCCTGGAGTCGCTCGGGCTGGCGGAGTCGGGCCTCGACCGGTTAGCGCACGCGGCCTATCATCTCCTCGGCCTCCGGAGCTACTTCACGGCCGGCGAGAAGGAAGTGCGGGCCTGGACCATCCATCGGGGCGACCGTGCGCCCGCGGCGGCCGGCGTGATCCATTCGGATTTCGAGAAGGGCTTCATCCGCGCCGAGACCGTGGGCTACGACGATTTCGTGCGGGTCGGCGGGTGGAAGCCGGCCCGGGAGCTGGGGCTTTCCCGGGCGGAGGGTAAGGAGTACGTCGTGCGGGACGGCGACGTCATGCTCTTTCGCTTCAGCTCCTAGCGAGACGCTCCCGCCACTCGATCGAAAGAGCGGCGCAGCGCGCAAGGCCCGCCGCTTCGTCCGGCCGATCCTTGCGGTTGAGCCTCGCGAGCGCCGCCCGGCGCACGGTCCAGTCGGGATGCGGGCGCTGGGCCAGGCGGATCGGCTGCCCTGCCTCGAGAAACCCCTCCTGTAGTACCCGCAGGTACCATCCGCTCCGACCGTTCCGCTGCACCACCGCGATCATGTTCCGCACCTGGTGGCGCCGGGCCAGCGTCGCGCAGGGCTGGCGGGGGTGGGAGACCTGAAACCGCGCCTCGCCGATCTCCAGCACGTCGCCGATGCAGGTCAGGTCCTCATCCAGCCCGATCACCGTGAGATTTTCGCCGAATGCGCCCGGCCCCAGGTCGTCCCGCTCCCACTCCGCTCGCCAGAGCGGGTAGTGCGTCCCGGCATACATCAGCACCGCCTGATCCGGGCCGCCATGCACCCGAGTGTTCGCTACCGCGTCCCCCTCGAGCCCGAGCGCGCCCGCCCAGACCCGGCCCGCGGCGGGTTCCTTCCAGATCGCGCTGGTAAACACCCGCTCCATCGGGTTCGCCGCACCGGGGGTGCCGACGGTGCGCGGGGTCCCGAGTTGGATGCTGGTAAGGTGCATGGCGGCCCGGATCAGGCGGTACTATGTATGCCGGGACGCACTACCCGCTCTGGCGAGCGGAGTGGGAGCGGGACGACCTGGGGCCGGGCGCATTCGGCGAAAATCTCACGGTGATCGGGCTGGATGAGGACCTGACCTG
>JACCSE010000224.1 GCA_013813145.1 Gemmatimonadales bacterium | reverse complement strand
GTCCAGCCCAGGTCAAAGTAGTTGGCCATGAACGCGGCGAGCGCGGGCGGGTCTACATCTTTCGCGGCGGCGGCAAGCACCCGCCGGGCGGCGGCCAGATCGCCCTGGGCGAGCTCCACCATGGCGCGGACTTGAATCGTGCTGATGGCGGACGGCGCGAGCGCGAGGGCCCGATCGAGCGTCGCCCGCGCCTCGGGGTAGCGCCGGAGCCAGAGGAGGGTGGCACCGAGTGCCCCCGTTGTACGAGCCGAGCGGGGGTCAAGCGCGGCCGCGCGTTCGGAGTGCGCGAGCGCGTCGGCCCAACGACCCAAGGATCCCTCGGCCCCCGCCACGTCGCGGAGGACCCGCGCGTCGTTGGGTGCCAAGCGGAGCGCCAGCGCGTACTGCTCGGCCGCCCGCGCCGGATCGGCCTCAACGTAGTCAAAGTAGGCCCCCATCGCGCGCCGCCCGTCCGGGTGCTCGGGGGCGAGCGCGAGCGCCCGCTCGGCGGCGGACCGGGCGGCTGCCCTCAGGGCCGCCACGTCGGCCGCCTTCCCCGGGCTGTTGACGTAGCGCGCCGCCCGCGTCCCGGATAGGCCAGCCCACGCTCGGGCAAAGGCCGGATCGAGCGCCACGGCGCGCTCGTAGGAGTGAATCGCGCGCCGAAGTGAGGCGGGGTCCACCGCGGCCGAATCGGCAATCGCTTCAGCTTGGAGGAAGGCCTCGTAGGCCGCCACGTTCCCGGTGGGTCGCTCGGCGAGCTGCTCGCGCTGACCCGTGCTGAGCGCCAGGTCGAGCGCTCGCACCACGCGCCCGGCGATGTCCGCCTGCACCCGGAAGACGTCGGTCAGGGGCGCCTCGAACGGCTCCTGCCACTTGGTCGAGGCGGTCGCCACCTCCACCAGCTCGGGACTCACCCGAACGCGGCCCTGCCCCGCCGCGGGCTTTTCCCAGCGCACCTTGCCCACCAGGAGGTACTCGACGCCGAGCTCCCGCGCGATCTGCTGGGGCGGCTTGGGCGTGTCCTTGTACTCGCCCGAGCTGCCGCTGGCGATCACCTGCAGGCCCGGCAGGGCGGCGAGCTTGCCGCGCACCTCGTCGGTCACCCCGTCGGCGAAGTACTCGTCCTCGGGCCGGCCGAGGTTCTCGAAGGGGAGCACCGCCAGGCGCTTGGCCCCAGCGCGCTCCGCGTCTGGGTGGCTACGCCGCCACGCGAACAGCACGCCCAGCCCCACTAGGAAGCCAAGCACCATGGTCAGCACGGCGGCCGGCACGGGGCGGCGGGCGCGTGTACTCTGCCCTGACCCGGCGGCGATCGGCGCCTGGGTGCCGGACGGGAGTGGCGCGGTGGGCGCGGCGAGGGCCCGGGCGAACTCGGCCATTGTGGCGAAGCGGTCGGCCGGGGCCTTGGCCAGGGCCCGGGTGACGGCCACCTCCACCCCCTGGGGAACGGTCTCGCGCAGCAGGCGGAGCGGGCGCGGCGCCTCGGTGAGGCGGCGCATGAGGATCGCCTGCGCGGTCGGTCCGGTGTAGGGCGGCTCGCCGGCCAGCATCTCATAGAGCACCACGCCCAGCGAGTAGAGGTCCGTCCTGGCGTCCAGCTCGTGCTGTCCGCTCGCCTGCTCGGGACTCATGTAGGCGGGGGTGCCCACCGCGAGGCCGGTGTCGGTCAGCGGCTCGACGCCGCCGCTCAGCGCGCGGGCGATGCCGAAGTCGGCCACCAGGGTCGAGCCATCCTTGGTCAGCAGCAGATTTTCCGGCTTGACGTCGCGGTGGACCACTCCCTGCTGGTGGGCGTAGTCGAGCGCGCGGCCGGCCTCCGTCGCGATCCGGAGTGCGTCATCTACCGGGAGCTGCCGCTCGCGCGTGAGACGGTCGCGGAGGCTCTCCCCCTCCACATAGGGCATGGTGAACCAGAGCTGCCCGGCGGCGTCGCCCGAGTCGTGGACCGTAAGGATGTGCGGGTGCTGGAGCCGGGCAAGGAGCTTGATCTCGCGCTGAAAGCGCTCCGGCCCCAGGCTGGCCGCCAGCTCGGGGTGCAGGACCTTCAGCGCCACCGCGCGCTCGTGCCGGAGGTCGCGGGCAAGATAGACCGTGGCCATCCCCCCGCGCCCCAGCTCCCGCTCCAGGGCGTAGCGGCCAGCCAGGGCGGCGGAGAGCTTGTCTTGCAAGTCAGTCACGTTGGGTCCGGTGAGGCGCTGCATTCATGCTACAGCGCCTGGCGAACATCGTCGGTGCGACGGGCACAGGGATAACGAGCACCCTAAGATTGACAAATCAGTGGCATCTCACGCGTTTGGCGTTGTGCCGGTCCCATAGAGTCACTCGCCCGAACCGGGTTTCCGCAAAGATGTGCGGGATCTACTCGCGACTGCACAGAGTTAGGAGGTCGATTAGGACCTAGGGATGCCCTAACGATTGCATGGCGTCTCACCAACCTCACCCCTGCGCTATTAGGACCGTCTCGCCTCTGAGGAGCTAGGCAAGTGCGGCGCAGTACTGCGACGTCGCGTCTCCAAAGCCGCCAACATCATGCCGGCCGGCTTCGAAGGTGATGTTGAAGTCCGCATCAAATACGAGCCGCCCGACGTCCTTGATCCGAATGCCGTTCTCGCGATCCTTCACGTTGTAAATGCGACCATTCACCTCCACGACGCCCGTTACCGCATCAATGATCCCATTGTAGTTCGCGTTGTCCGGCAATGTCTTGCCGCTGGTAAGATTGATGATCACCGCTCGGTACCGGATATGAAACTGGATCCGTAGTGGCTCGCCGGTTTTGTCGAAGAAGGTCGTCGAGCGTTCGGT
>JACCSE010000433.1 GCA_013813145.1 Gemmatimonadales bacterium | reverse complement strand
GCCCGGACATGCGGTGCCCGAGTGCGCCGGCAACCCGATCCCTCGCTCCGCTCTGACCCGCTGCCCCGCTACTATTGTCCCATGACGACCCATCCAGCGCGAATTCCGTATCTTCCCGCCCGTGTCGAAGGCCTCTCGACCCTCGCGAAGAACCTCTGGTGGAGTTGGAGCCGGCAGGCGCGAGGGCTCTTTCGGTCCATCGATCCGGCGCTCTGGCGGTTCACCCGGCACAATCCCCTCGAGCTGCTCTGCCGGGTGGATCCGTCGCGAATCGCCGCCTGCGCCAGCGACAGCGGCTTCCTCCGCCGCTACGACGACGTCATGGCCCGGCTGCAGCACGAGACCTCCAGCGGAGAGACCTGGTTCGCCCGGGCCCATCCCGATCTGAACGGGCGGCCGGTGGCCTACTTCTGCGCCGAGTTCGGGCTGCACAGCTCGGTTCCGATCTACTCGGGCGGCCTCGGCGTGCTCGCGGGCGACCACTGCAAGGCCGCCAGCGACCTGGGGGTGCCCATGGTCGGGGTCGGCCTCTTCTACATGAAGGGGTACTTCGACCAGCGGCTCCGGCTGGACGGATGGCAGGAGGACAGCGACGAGGAGTACGACATCAGCCTCACGCCGCTGGAGCCGGTGGGCGGCTCCCGGCGCCACCCATATCTCACCACGGTGGAGACCTCCGGACGCCCGGTGCACGTCCGCGCCTGGTGCATGCGGGTCGGCCGGGTCCCGGTCTACCTGCTCGACACCAACCTCGACGTGAATCATCCGGACGACCGGACCCTGATGAACAAGCTGTACGCCGGCGGCCCCGAGCTGCGGGTGCGGCAGGAATGGATCCTCGGCGTAGGCGGGGTGCGCGTGCTCCGTGCCATCGGGATCGAGCCGGCGGTGTGGCACGCCAACGAGGGACATGCCGCCTTCATGATGATCGAGCGGCTCCGCGAGCTGATGGCCGGTGGGACAGGCTATGAGGACGCCGTCCGGCAGGTGCGGGCCCAGAGCGTCTTCACCACCCACACGCCGGTGCCGGCCGGACACGACGCCTTCTCCGGTGAAATGCTCGAGGCGTGCGCCGGCCCGGTCTGGAAGGAAATGGGCATCGACCGGGAGCGGCTCTTCGGGATCGGCGCCCACCCGGCGATCCCCAATCAGTTCCACATGACCGTCACGGCGATGCGCTTGTCGTCCCGGGTGAACGGGGTCTCTCGCCGGCACGGGCAGGTCTCCCGGAATCTGTGGCGCGATCTCTGGCCGGGCCGGCCCTGGGAAACGGTGCCGGTGGGGCACGTCACCAACGGCGTCCATCTCGCCACCTGGATGGCGAGTCCGATCATGGCGCTCCTCGACGAGCACCTGGGGCCGGAGTGGGACAACCGGCTCGATGAACCCGGGTTCTGGGACCAGGTCCTCACCCTGGATCATGCCAAGCTGTGGACCGCCCACCTCCGCCTCAAGCAGATCCTCGCGGAAAATGTGCGGGAAGACGCGCGGCGGCGCTTCGCCGGGCGCTTCAAGGAGGCGGCGCAAGTGGTCGGCGCGGGCACTCTGCTCGATCCGGCCGCGCTCACGATCGGCTTCGCCCGGCGCTTCGCCACCTACAAGCGCGCCAACCTGATCTTCCGCGACCTCGACCGGCTGCGGCGGCTTCTGGTGGACCCCTGGCGTCCGGTGCAGATCATCTTTGCCGGCAAGGCCCACCCGGCGGACAATCCGGGCAAGGAAGTTCTCCAGAGCGTCTATCAGTTCACTCGCGACCCCGAGTTCGAAGGGCGGGTGGCCTTCCTCGAGGACTACGACACTCACCTGGCCCACCTCCTGGTGCAGGGAGTGGATCTCTGGCTCAACCTTCCGCGGGTGCCGCTCGAGGCTTCGGGCACCAGCGGAATGAAGGCAGCGCTCAATGGCGTGCCGCAGCTCAGCACGCTCGACGGCTGGTGGCAGGAGGGCTACGATGGTCTGAGCGGCTGGGCGATCTCGCCGGCGGGCGAGATCGAAGACGCGGATGCCGCCGATGCCGAGCGGTTCTACCGGATCCTCGAGGAACAGGTGATCCCGCTCTACTACACCCGAAACACCGGCGGCGTCCCACTCGGCTGGGTGGAGAAGATGCGGCATGCGATCCGGCTCGCCGGCAGCCGCTTCACCGCGCGGCGAATGCTCCAGGACTACGTGCAGGAATACTACGCTCCAGCGATCCGCGGCGAGGCGTCAGGCGACGACCCGCCGACGGCATGAGGCCGAGACCCGCATGGCCACCCTCC
>JACCSE010000014.1 GCA_013813145.1 Gemmatimonadales bacterium | reverse complement strand
CGCGACGAGAGCCCGGTGGAGGACGCGGGATAGGTATACATGTCGGCGGTGATGCGGAGCCCGGCGTTCCGGGCCGAATCGATCTTGGCCAGCAGCGCGTCGAACTTGCCCCAGTTGTCCGCGCCGGCCGCCTTGATGTGGTAGATCTCCGCGGCGACGCCGGCCTCCCGCGCGATGGCGAGCAGCTCGTCGGCCGCCTCGAGCAGCCGGTCGCCTTCCCCGCGCAGGTGGGAGATGTACACCCCGCCGTAAGGCGCCGAAGCCCTCGCGAGCGCCACCAGCTCGGCGGTCGAGCTGTAGCTGGCGGGCGGGTAGATGAGCGAAGTCCCCACGCCCAGCGCCCCCTCCTCCATGGCCCGGCGCACCAGCGCCTGCATTCGGGCCAGCTCCGCGGGAGTGGGGGCACGGTCGCCGGCGCCGATCTCGTGCAGCCGGAGAGTGGTCGCCCCGACGAACGAGGCCACGTTCATCGAGAGCCCCCGGGCCGCGAGCGAGTCGAGCGCCTCGCCGAAGCCCCAGAGCGCCACGGTGTCGCCCCGGGCGAGCAGCTCGCGGGCGACCCGCTGGTTTACCGGCCCGGGTGATTGACCTTCGCCGAAGATCTCTAGGGTGACGCCCTGGCGCAGCTCGCTTTCGCCCCGCCCATCGTGCAGCAGCTCGTCGTAGCCCCAGCTCAGCATGTTGATGAAGCCGGGCGCGACGGCGAGGCCGCGGGCGTCGAGGGTGTCTCGGGCGACGGTGCGGCGGCCGCGATCGACGGCGATCACGCTGTCGCCCAGCACCGCGACGTCGGCGGGGTAGGGCAGACCGCCGCCCCCATCGTAGACGGTGCCGCCCCGGATCAGCAGGTCGGCGGCAACGGCCGGAGATGGTCCGGCTGCGGGTGTCCGGGTGCATCCGACCGCCACCAGCGCCGCGAGCAGCGCGGCGCGAGCGGAGGAGAGAGCCACGCTATCCGTCGAGGTCGCTCGAGTGGCCGACAATGCGGCCCACCAGCCCGTAGCGTACGGCCGCCTCGGCACCAAGCCAGAAGTTCCGGTGGGTGTCCTCTTCGATCCGCTCCAGCGGCTGGCCGGTCTCCCGCGCGAAGATGCGGTTCACCCGGTCACGCATGTTGATGATCTCGCGCGCCTCGATCTCGATGTCGCTGGCGGTCCCGCCGGCCCCGCCGGAAGGCTGGTGCAGCAGGAAGCGGGTGTTGGGGAGGCAGTAGCGCTGGTCGCGGGGAGCGGCGACGTAGATCAGCGCTCCGGCACTGGCCACCCAACCGGTCCCAATCATGCGGACTCGGGGGCGGATGAAGCGGATCATATCATGGATGGTGTCGCCGGCCTCGACGTGGCCGCCCTGCGAGTTGACGAAGACAGTGATGTCCGCCTCGGACTCCGCGGCGAGGGCCACCAGTTGCCCCATTACGATGGCGGCCAGCTTCTGGTTGACCTCGCCACTGATGATGATGGTGCGGGCGCGGAGCAGCCGCTCGCCGACGGGTTCGATCGCGACGGGGAGGCTGCTGGGGTCCTGGTCCTGGAACATGGGTCTTTCCTGGGAGGGTGTCCTTGAACAGTAATCGTCCTCTGGTTCGGCGCCGTAGGGGAGGCCTGTAACGCCCCAGTGCTACCGGTGCGCCAGAGCGACGGGTCTGCCGAGAAAGGCGCCGTACCGCTCGGCCGCGGTCTCCAGCGCTCGTCGCCCGGCGGCGCTGAGCTCGGCGACCAGCCGCGTCTCCACGACGACTTCATCCCGGCCCATGGTTCGCCGCCAGGTGCCTGCCCGTTTGCCGCCGATGAGCACGGCAGGAACGAACTCGTCGCCCCAACCCAGGTCCTTGTAACCGAGGATGGCTTCGTCGAACTCGGGCAGCAGGTACGCGGCCGCCTGCAGCCGCTTCGCGGGTGAGCGCGAGAGCTCCCCTAGCCAGTAGGTGCGGCCGCTCACCTCCCGGCTCGTCAGATGCCCCTGGTTCATCGCGATGCCGGACCTGACGTCGGCCGTCTTCAGCCCCGACCACCAGGCGTAGTGCGCCGGCGTGGCCGGACCGTGCCCGGAGAAAAAGCGATAGGTGAGCTCCGCCAGCGCCTCGTCCCCCGCCATGGTCCTGGCCCCGGGCGTCCGCTCCTCCAGCAAGGCATACGTGTGCTGCTTACCTCGGAGCGCGCCGCTGCAGATGACGCCCTCCAGCTCCGCGTGCATCACCACGTGGGCCAGGCGATCGGCGGCCGCCGCGATGCCTCCCCGACGCAGCACCGCCGCGAGCTCCGCGCGGGTGAGCTGGTTGCCGCCCTCCAGCGCTCGGGCGAACAACCCGTCGGTCCGCCGCAGCAGGGCCTCGTCCAGCTCCAGTTGGCGATACCGAAAGGCGTTGAGGGTCTGCACCCGCGGCGAGGTGAGCTGGAGCATCCACCGGATGTCGTCGGGCGCGACGAAATGCCAGGTCGGGCGCAGGATGTGA
Source organism: Gemmatimonadales bacterium (assembly GCA_013813145.1). Taxonomy (GTDB): domain Bacteria; phylum Gemmatimonadota; class Gemmatimonadetes; order Gemmatimonadales; family GWC2-71-9; genus CAVVWJ01. The sequence continues at coordinate 3,626 of JACCSE010000014.1, read as the reverse complement.
GTCCGGAGCATCCTGCCGCTGGAAAACGCATCGTCGACGACGGCCTCGGTGCCTTTACTCATGCGCTGCCCCACCGACCACTTGGCACCGGGATAGTCCTGCGACTGGACCGCGCCCAGCAGGCGCACCACGTCCTCCGGCCTTTCGAGCGGCGGCCCGGTAAGGCGCTGAGTGTAGAGGCGTTGGCGGAGGAGGTCCAAGGGGCGGCCTGATTGGGGTCGACGGAAACTAATGTCCCGCATATCGCCTACTGGTGCTATTCCGGCCAGCTCGGTGGGATATTCCCCCTTGGTCTCGGCGCGGTCTGGATCTCTGGACGAGCGAGGGGCTTCAGGAAGGAAGCTGACTACCGATTCGCCAATACCGAGAACTCGCCCGACCCAAGGAGACGCTCGTCGGCGGTGACGAGGGTCAGCTCGTACACCTTGGCTGAGGCGGCCAGGAAGCGATCGGCTGGGTCGTGATGCGGCAGCTCGAGACGACGACTCTCGACCGCGACTTCGTGCGTGAGTGCCGCCTCGTGAAAGGGCATCGCCCGAAGCGCATCGCTGATCCATCGGATCGGATCACCATCGACTTCGACTCGACCTTTTTCGATAAGGACCAGCGCCTCCCAGGTCGTGATCGGGGAGAGCCATAACTCGTTTTCCGGAGATTCCAATCGGGTGGCCACGGCGGGTGTGAGCTTGGTCGGCACGAGCAGGCTCCAGAGCCAGATGTGCGTGTCGAGCAGCAGCTTCACGAGCGCAGCGCGTCCCAGTTCGACTCATCCGCGGCAGGTGTGATGATGTCGCCCACGATCCGCGCACGGTTCTGCATGGACCCGAGCCACCGCGTCGTTCGCGCTGGTCGGGGCGGCGGCACCACCTCGGCGATTGGCTGGCCGAAGCGGGTGACGAGAATCGGGCGTCCAGTTCGGCGGACCCTTTCCAGAACCGCCAGGCAGGTGGCCTTGAACTTTGAGATGGCGATGCTCTCCGGAGTCTTGGGCATAGGCAAGTATACCATAGTCCATGACTATGGTCAAATCGCCTCGATTCACCGCTGAGTTACCCTTACCGAGGCCGCTTTTCGATGGGAAAAACCGATCCTGGCGTTCGAGCGTGTATTCCCGGCACGAGCTCTCCATCGAGCGCGCTGCCGCGGCACAGCCACCGGGAGATGGCCCATGACTTCGCCGGCAATGGGCACCGAAGCCCTCGACCGCCTCCAGCGGGATACGTTCGGCTACTTCCTGAAAGAAGCCAACCGTGCAAACGGGATGGTGCCCGACAACACCCGGACGGGCGCGCATGCGAGCATCGCAGCCATCGGATTTGCCCTGACAGCATACGTCATTGGCGTCGAGCGCGGGTTCATCACCCGCCGGGAGGCGGGGGACAGAATCCTCACGACGCTGCGGTTCTTCTGGAACAGTCCTCAAGGGGAGCAGCCTGACGCGACCGGTCACCGCGGCTTCTACTACCACTTTCTACACATGGATACCGGGCGGCGAGCCTGGGAATCAGAGCTGTCGACGATCGACTCGGCCTTCCTCCTGGCGGGCATGCTGTCGGCCGCCGAGTACTTCGACGGCCCCGCTCCCGAGGAGCGCGAGATCCGAACCCTGGCCGACGCGCTTTATCGGCGAGCCGACTGGCAGTGGGCGCAAGATGGCGGAGATACCGTGACGCACGGATGGAAACCCGAGACGGGCTTCATTCAATACCGCTGGGAGGGATACAGCGAGGCCCTGATACTCTACGTACTGGGCCTTGGCTCCCCGACGCATCCGCTGAGCTCTGGCAGCTATCCGGCCTGGGCCAGCACGTACTGCTGGAAGAAACTCTACGGGCACGACTTCCTGTACGCCGGACCCCTCTTCATTCATCAGCTCTCGCACCTGTGGATTGACTTCCGCGGCATCCAGGACGACATCATGCGCGCCAAGGGAATCGACTACTTTGAGAACAGCCGGCGGGCGACCTACGTGCAACAACAATACGCGATCCGGAATCCGCTGGACTACCGAGGGTACGGCGAGAACTGCTGGGGGATCACGGCGAGCGATGGTCCCGGGCCGACCTGTCTGAAGGTCGACGGCGTCGAGCGATGCTTTGAGGACTACACCGCGCGCGGGGTTCCCTACGGGCCCGACGACGGCACCATCGCTCCCTGGGCGGCGGTCGCCTCGCTGCCGTTTGCGCCGGAAATCGTCCTGCCGGCTCTTCAGCACTTCAACGACGTCTATCCCGAGATGACCAGCGAATACGGCTTCAAGTGCAGCTTCAACCCGACGTTTGCAGCCGACCAGCAGACCCGGAGAGGCTGGATCTCCAAGGGATACTACGGCCTCGACCAGGGGCCCATCGTCATAATGATCGACAACTATCGTACCGGATTTCTCTGGAATCTGATGGGGAGGTGCCCACCTATCCGAGAAGGACTGCGTCGCGCCGGCTTCACAGGTGGTTGGTTGTCACCGGCGGCCTCTCCGAGCGAGCTCGCTTCGGAATAGCGGCGGTTCCTTCCCAGGGCCTGTTTCCAAGCGGTACGCTGCCGAACCGCAGAACCAGCTATCGACATCTCACCCGAGGGCCGCTCATGAGCCACCAACGAATCGAAAGTGTCCTCCTGCTTCTTACGCTCGCTTCCTGCGACGGCGGCAAAGCGACGGAAAGACCCGCTGCCGCCGCCGATTCCACGCCGCCGACGTCGGCACCATCAGATTCGGGTGCCGGGATGAAGCTCGAGGCGATGGCGATGCTGCCGGCGGTCCGCGCGAAGCTGGATTCTTTGACTCGGAATCCGAGCATGGCGGGGAGTCCCGGGTCTCGGTATCCGGCCGAGACCAGGGACGTCGTGGACGCCATGCAGGCGGACATGACGCGACTGGGCATGCACAGCGATCCTGCGTATGAGGCACTTTCCGATTCGGTGGTGCAGGGCTCGGCCGCGCTCTCCGCCGCGGGCGGAGCGGAGCTGGAGGGTCTGGTGGCCCGGCACGTGGATCAGCTCCGGCGGCTAAGTGCGGTGTACGAGACCAAGGTCGCGGCCATGAAGTAGAGCCACGCGGTAGCGGCCGGCTGGCGGCGGTGCCAACTTGGAGGATGCTCATACGCTCCCTCGCCGTCGCCGCCGGTCTCTCGCTCGCGGCCGGCATACCGCAGTTCCTCGCCGCGCAGGCCCAGCCTCCGATCGCCAAGCGGGTGCCCAAGCTCGACACCCTGCACGGCGACGTGCTGCGCGACGACTATCACTGGATGCGCGACAAATCGCATCCCGACGTCGCCCGATACCTGCGCGCCGAGAACGCCTACACCGAATCCGGGCTCTCCCACACCAAGGCGTTGCAGGACACGATCTATCGCGAGATGCTCGGGCGTATCAAGGAGACCGATCTCTCGGTGCCGGCCCACGACCGGGGCTACTGGTACTACACCCGCACGGAGCAGGGAAAGAGCTACCCGATCTTCTGCCGCCGGAAGGGTTCGCCCGACGGGCCCGAGGAGGTCTACCTCGACCAGAACGCACTCGCCCGGGGCAGGAAGTTCCACTCGCTCGGCGGGATGGACGTGAGCCCCGACGGGAACCTGCTTCTCTACCTGGAGGACACCACCGCCTTCCGGGAGTACACGCTCCACGTC
>JACCSE010000569.1 GCA_013813145.1 Gemmatimonadales bacterium | reverse complement strand
GTCGGGCAGCGCGCGCTTGCCCGAAGCCCCGAGAGCCGGCAGATACCGGCCGGGACCGCGCCGGCCGACGCCGGCGCCGGTAGCTGGCCCGGTGGGTACCTCCGTGCGGTCGCGAGCACGGCGCGGTGGAGGAGAGGCCCGGCGCCGCGGACGCCGCTCACGCCTTCCATCGGCCGTCCGCTGAAGTTTCCGACCCACACGGCCACGGTGAAGCCGCCGGTCGCCGCGATCGCCCAGTTGTCGGTGAAATGGCGGCTGGTGCCGGTTTTGGCTGCGGCCGGGAAGGGAAAGTCGAGCGGTGTCTCCAGTCCGAACGCCGGAATGCGAGCCACCGGATCGGCCAGGATGTCGAGTACCAGCGCCGCCGAGCGCTCGCCGGCGATGCGCCGCCCGGGCTCCAGCGATTCCCCCGGCGCGAGCGCGTGCCAGCGATAGGGCCGCCAGACGCCGCCGCTCGCGAGTGCGCGGTATCCGTTGGCCAGCTCCAGCAGGGAGACGTCTCCGTTGCCGAGCGCGAGTCCCAGCCCGTAGAACTCGGCACTTCGTCGGAGCGAGGCGAACCCCGCCCCCCGAAGCACCCGGAGCAGGCTGGGAACCCCCAGCCGCTCCGCCAGCTCGACCGCCGGGATGTTGTAGGAGCTGCCCAGCGCCTCCCGAACGCGCACCGGGCCGTGATGGCCGCGGTCGTAGTTGCGCGGAGCGTACGGCCCGGTCGCGGTCTGGTACACCCGCGCGACGTCGGGCAGCACGGTGGCGGGAGTGTAGCCGCGGTCGAGCGCCAGCGCGTAGAGAAACGGCTTGAGCGCGGAGCCCGGCTGGCGGGGCGAGACCACCATGTCCACCTGCCCGGCGGTATCGGCCCAGAAATCGGGCGATCCCACCCAGGCCAGGATCTCACCGGTGCCGTTGTCCAGCACGACGACCGCCGCATGCCGCGCCCCGCGCCGGGCGAGCGTCTCGATAGTGTGCCGTACCTCCGCCTCGAGCTCCTCCTGGAGGCTCAGGTCCAGCGAGGTGCGCCATCGGCCCGCAGCCGGTGTCCCGCGCCGCTCGGTCCAGCCCAGGATCTGGCTGGTGAAGTGAGGCGCGAGGAATGCCGCGCGGCCCCCGGTCGCGATAACCGGCTCCATCGCGGCGCGGTGGGCCGCGCCGGGTAGGGCGTAGCCCAGCGCCGTCAGCCGCGAGAGCCCATGCTCGCGGCGTCTCCCGGCCCGCCGCGGCGCGACCAGGGGATTGTCGCCGGACGGCGCCCGGGCGATGCCGGCGAGGAGCGCCGCCTGACCCAGACTCACCTCCGACGCGGCGGCCGCGAAGTACAGCGCGGCACCGGCCTCCACTCCCACGGCGCCCTGGCCGAGCGGAACGCGATTGAGGTACTGCTCGAGGATGGTCTGCTTGTCGAGATGGCGCTCCAGCCGGAGCGCCCACAGCGCCTGCTGCAGCTTGCCGGACCAGCTCCGTGGCACGGGACGCAGCAGGCGGGCAAGCTGCATGCCGATCGTCGAACCGCCGGAGACCACGCGCCCGGCGCGGAGGTTGCTCCATGCCGCCCGCCCGACCGCGCGGAGGTCGACGCCTCCGTGGCGGTAGAAACGATGGTCCTCCGCGACGAGAAACGCGGCGATGAGATCGGGATCGATCTCCCCCAGCGGCACCCACCGCCGCCGACTCCCGTCTCCCGCCCGTGTCGTCCTCAGTTCGCGACCATGCCGGTCGAGCAGCACCAACCCCGGATCCGTGCCGGCGGCGAGCAGCGCGGGCGGGAGCGGCTGGGCGACCCAGATCCAGAGTCCCACCAGGAGCGCCGCGCTCGCGGCGAGCGCCGGGATCACGACCCGCCTGGCGGTCACGTTGGGCTGCACCGGGTTGGTCGGCAGATGAACGCTGCGTTCATCTGCGGCCCGCCGTCTTCCCCAGCACCACGAACACGCCACCATCGCTCTCCCCGAACACCCCCGGATTGTACATCTCCTCCGCATGCGCCGGCGGCCGGGTGAAGGTGCCGGGGGTGGTGGCGCGGGCGAGATAGGTGGCGGTGTAGCTTCCCTTCCAGAGCCGGGTGGCGACGAAGACCACGCGGTCATCTCGCAGTTCCCGGTGGTCGAACGGCGACCACCACCCCGCATCCCAACTGCCGTAGGCCCAGCGTTCCTCCCCCTCTTCCGTTGACTCACCGTCGGTAGCGGAGGAATCGGTGGCGCCCGGGCCCGGCATTCCGCCGACCGTGCGGAGACTCAGGTCCACCGCCTCCAGTCCCGCCGGCAGCGCGTCATCCAGCACCACGAAGTGCCGCTCGGCCGGCACGGTGACCCTGAGCCGCACTCGCACCAGCTCGCCTTCGGCAACATCGGTCAGCGGTTTGCCGGTATCGTACCGCTCGTACCAGCGCTCTACCTGGATCCCGCGGTCTCCCGGTCGGACCGGAGCCGCGCGCGGGGCAGTCGTTACGGTGACGTAGTAGAACAGCGGCCCGATTCCCCCCGACTTCGCCTCCAGGCTCAGCCGCAGCCGGGGACCGCCCCTGCCCTTCTCCACCAGTCCAGCCAGCGCGAAGCTCGAGTCCCGCGCCGCGCCGAGTGAGTCGAGCCGGAGCAACGTCCGTCCCCCCCCGCTCACCCGGATGCCCCGCGCCGCGCCGGCCGACTGCCGCCGCTGGAACTCCGCCAGCGCCGCGACGGCGGTGCCGTAGTCCTGGGTGTTCCAGACCCAGCGCTCGCCCCGGCCCTGCTGGATCAGCGTCTCCACCAGCGGTCCCACCAGCGGGTGCGCCGGATCCACGGCGAGGGTCGCGCCGAGCAGCCAGGCGGTCGGCCGCATGCGGGAAAGGAAGTAGAAGTCGCGCGGGGTGGCGGCGGGCAGCGTGGCCCGGCGGCCCTCCACCTTAACGCCCGCCCATGCCGGCTGGAGCAGCCGCCGGGCCGAGGCAGCGTCGCCGCCGCGCGCCAGCACGTGCGCGAGCCGGACCCGGTCCTCCCAGGCGAGTTGGGCCGCCACCCGCAGCAGCTCGTTCTCGGCCGCCCGATCGCGAAGCCCCGCGCGGGAGAGGTAGTCTACCGCCATGATCCGATCGCTGAGCCGGACGTCGGAGCGCCGGTACCAGTGCACCACCGGGGCTTGCACCGGCCCGCCTTCGGCGAGCGAGCGCTGGAGATAGCCCCCGAGCCGGGCCAGCACCGAGTCGCTTACCGGGAGCCCTGCGGCCCTGGCCTCGAGCAGCACCGCGCCCGCGTAGGAGCTGAGCCAGGGGGTCGTCCAGTCGGCGGCGCTCCAGAGCCCGATGCCGCCGTCGGCACGCTGCCGCCGGGAGAGGGTGGCGACGACCCGCTCGAGGTCCGCCCGCGCGCGCCGAACCAAGGCGGAGTCGGCACCCAGGAGGGGCGCCGAGCGGTACAGCGCGATGAGCGGCTCGGCCGCGCTGGCAATCTGCTCGGTGCACCAGTAGGGATAGACCCGCAGCCAACGCTCGGCGCCGCGGATCATCGCGAGCGGCGAGCTGCCGAGACTCAGCGACACCCGTGAGCGCGCGGGGTCTACGTCGCCCGGGAGCGCCACCTCGGCGGTCGCGGTGTCGTGCAGAACGCCGGCCACGGTAAAGGCGAGCGGGTGGTGATTGGGACGTATGGGCAGGCCGAGCGCCACTGCGTCGGCGTCGCCCCCGCCCGAGGCCGTGAAGTGAAATGAGGCGCTGTCGCCGGCGCGGGCGAGAAAGTCGAATCGCACTTCGCGCCCGCGGCCGGCCTCCAGGATGGCGTCCCGGCGGCGCGGGCCCTCGAGCTTTGCGCCGGTCGCGCTCGCGTCCACCGTCACCCGGCGCGCGTCGCCCGTCCGGGCGTTCACCACCACGCCCGCGGCGAAACGATCGCTCTCCCGAAGGAAGCGGGGCAGCGCGGGCCGCGCCACCAGCGGGCGCGTCACCAGCAGAGACGACTGGCCGCTCCCGAACCGGTCGCCCGCCGTCACCGCGACGGCCATGAGGCGGAAGGTGGTGAGATTATCGGGAAGCTCCGCCGCCGCGGTGGCCCGGCCGGCGGCATCGGTGACGACCGAGCCGAGGAAGAACGCCGTGGTCTGGAACCGCGAGCGCAGGATGTCGGCCGCGTCCGCGCCGCCGCCGCCGCCGGGCGCGCGCTTTCCCTTCTCACCCTCCGGGACCTGCGGCGCGACGGCCGTCAACGTGCTCGCGAGTCTCATCCCGAGTCCGCGCGGCTGGTAGAGCAGATCGAGCGGATCAGGCGTGCGATACCCGGTGAGCGCCAACACCGCTTCATCCACCGCCCAGAGCGTGACCTCGCTCCGGTGCCCCTTTCCCTCCGCGTCGCGAACCTGGAGCGCCACGCGCGCCGTGTCGCCCGGCCGGTACTCCCGCGCGACCGGAGCCACCCGCACCGCGAGCCGCTTTCGCTCGGGCGTGACCCGAAGCTCGGCGTAGCCCACGCGGATGGTGGGACGGCCGGGGTCGTCCAGCGGGCCGGGTCGGGCGCTCCGGCCGCGGGCGACGACGATGGAGACGAACACGTTGGGCGCGAACGCCTCGGTGACCGGCAGCTCGAGCGTCGTGGTTCCGCTCCCGATCCGCATCCGGCGCTGCTGGAGCAAGCCCTCCCGCTCGATCGTGATCCACGCCTCCGCGTCGGTGAACGGCGAGGCGAAGAGCACCGTCGCGGTGTCCCCCACCGAGTAGCGGGTACGGTCGGGCACGACGTCCATCTTGAACTGGTTTTCGTCGTTCCAGGGCACCCAATCCTTTCCAATGGCCCAGCGGTGGAAGCTGGTCGCCACCTCGCGGCCCGCCGGGTCGCGCGCGGTGAAGCGCACGGTGTAGGTGCCGCCCGCGGGCGGGGTGAACCGGCAAGGCACGGGGTCGGCCGTCGTGCTGACGGCGCAGCGCGCGACGGTGTCGGAGACCCACTCGCCCACCAGCTCGCCGTAGCCGGCGCGCTCCCGGCGGACCTGATGCCACTCGCGCCGAACGACGGTGCCCTCCACCTCGATGCCGGGCACCCGCGCGCCGTCGGGGCGCACCGCCATCACGCTCACGGTCTCCGGCATTCCCGCGGTCCAGAAGTAGCTCTGCCCCTCGGCGCGGGCACCGAGGTAGAATGCCGCCGGGTGCACCAGCACCGAGGAGGAAGCTGAAACGGTCTGCCGATTCACATCGGTGACTGTGGCCTCGACCGTCGCGCGGGAGGGGCGGCCTCGCTCGGTTTCCCCCGGCCGAAGCCGCAGCGCGAGCCGGCCGGCGCCGTCCAGCGTGTCGAGCCCATTCGCGGCCACCCGGACTCCCGGCCGCTGCTCGGC
>JACCSE010000493.1 GCA_013813145.1 Gemmatimonadales bacterium | reverse complement strand
ACGTGGGCCGGCTCGCGGCCGCTCACGACTACTCCGGCAGCTACATGCAGGACGCCCTCCGGGAGCCGGGGGAGATCTCGCCGGCGGACCTGTCGCCCGAGCTGTCCAAGCACTTCCGGGCGCTCCGCATGTGGCTCCCACTCATCCTTCTGGGAACCCGGCCGTTCGGAGCCGCGCTGGAGGAAAAGCTGCTGCTGGCGCGGTACCTCCATGGGGAGATCAGGGCCGCCGGATTCGAGGTCGGCCCGCCGCCCGACCTCTCTATCGTGACCTACCGCTGGGTTCCGCCGGGAAGCGCCGGCCTGGAGCAAGTCAACCGGATCAACCAGGCGATCGTGGACGGTGCCCGGCGCGACGGAAGGGTATTCCTCTCGTCCACCATGCTGGACGGCCGGTTCACCCTTCGGGCGGCGGTGTTGTCGTTCCGGACCCACCGCCGGACGATCGACCTGGCCGTCCGCGTCCTCCGCGAGCAGGTCGCCGCCATCGGTGCCTGACGAAGGTCCGCGCGTCGCCGTGATAGGCGCCGGCGCCGCCGGCTCCATGGCGGCGATCTTCGCGGCGTCCGCCGGGGCGGAGACGCTGCTGCTCGAGCGCACCCGGGATGGCGGCCGTAAGATCCTCATCAGCGGTGGTGGCCGGTGTAACATTCTGCCCGCCCGGGTGGACGAGCGACGGTTCGTCACCGACTCCTCCCCCAACACCCTGCGCAAGATCCTGCGATCGTGGCCGCTGCCGGAGCAGGTGGCCTTTTTCGAACGTGAGCTGGGACTTCCGCTGGTCGAGGAGGCGGAGTCGGCCAAGCTGTTCCCCGCATCGCAGCGCGCCCGCGACGTACGTGATGGGCTCCTGGCGCTCGCGGCCCGGCGCGGCGTCCGCTTCATGCCCGGCACCACGGTCACCGGCTTTGCCCCGATGGGGGGCGGCTGGAAGGTGGAACGCGAGGGCGGGCCGCCGCTGACGGTGGACGTGCTGGTCGTGGCCACCGGAGGGCTCTCGGTTCCCAGCACCGGAAGCGACGGCCGCGGACTGGCGACGCTCGCGGCGCTGGGGCACACGATCCACCCGACCTACCCGGCGCTCACCCCGGTCGTGGCGGAGCCGCCGCGGTTCGGCGCGCTCGCTGGCGTCTCGCTTCCGGTGACGATCGCGGCGCGGGACGGCGGGCGGAGCTCCTCGGCGACCGGAGGGTTTCTCTTCACCCATCGCGGCTACAGCGGGCCGTCGGTGCTGGACGTTTCCCACGTCGTGGTGCGCTCTCGGAGCGAAGCGGACGCGGGGGCACGGCTGGTAGTCCGCTGGACCAGGCTGGACGAGGACGGATGGGAGGACGCACTCAAGCCGGAGGGCACCCGCACGGTGGGGGGCGCACTGCGCCGGGAACTCCCCGAGCGGCTTGCCGACGCGCTTTCCGAGCTGGCCGGCGTCGCGTCGTCCCGGCCGCTGGCCCAGCTCCGCCGGGAGGAGCGGCTCCGGCTCATCGAAGTGCTGGTGCGCGGCGAGTTGCCCTGGACCGGCGACGAGGGCTATCGCAAAGCCGAAGTGACCGGCGGGGGTGTGAGTCTGGCCGAGGTGGATCCGCGGACACTGGAGAGCCGCCGTCACGGTGGCTTGTTCCTGTGCGGAGAGGTACTGGATGCATTCGGCCCTATCGGCGGCTACAATTTTCTCTGGGCCTGGGCCACGGGGCGGGCCGCCGGCATCGCCGCCGCTCGGCGGGGTCCCCTGTCACCCTGAGCGAAGCGAAGGGGCATGATCTGGGGTATGCCCCCTTCGCTTCTCTCAGGGTGACAGCTTCCCCGTCCAGTGAGAGCCGTCAAAGTAGATTTCAGCGACCTCATAACCCAGCGGAGGGCACATGTCGAAGCGCGAAGACAAGCGGATTGCCGATCTTGCCAGGAAGAACGCCGCCAGGATTAAACCACCCAAGGACGAGCAGAGCGCGCAGTTCGACCCCACCCTTCGGCAGCGGCCGGCGGAGGAGTCCGCGGAGACGAGGCGCCTGTTCAAGGAGATGAAGCGTCGCGAGTTCTGAGCCGGCGATGGCAGTGAATGCCGCGATAGTCGAACGCTTCTACGCCGCCTTCAACCGGCGCGATCACCGTACCATGGCGGCGTCCTACACGCCGGCGGCGCGGTTCTCCGATCCGGTCTTCCCCGATCTCGTCGGTCCCCGGATCGGCACCATGTGGCGGATGCTGTGCGAGCGGGCCACCGATCTTCGGGTCGAGTGCGGGCCGGTGTGGGTCGAGGGCGACCGGGCGGGGACTGAGTGGCAGGCCTGGTACACCTACAGCGCGACCGGCCGGCGGGTGCACAATCGCATCAGCGCGACCTTCGTGCTCGAGCGGGGCCTGATCTCCCGGCATGAGGACGCATTCGACCTGTACCGCTGGGCACGCCAGGCGCTCGGGGCCAAAGGGGTGCTGCTCGGCTGGGCTCCTCCGGTCCAGAACGCGATCCGCGGCCAGGCGGCGCGCGCGCTCGACGCCTTCGACGCCTTCGTCGCCCGGGAGCCTTCGACGTAGTCAGATCGACATCCGGCGGATCCCGGGTAGTTTCCCTCATCGCCCGACGCTCTCACCCCTCGCCGGCCCCAACATGCTCCATCTCGAGCTGGATCTCCTCCAGACCCTGAGCCTCGCGGCCGTGCTCTACTTCGTCGGGCTCCAATTGCGGCAGCGTATCGGCTGGCTCGACCGGCTCAACATTCCGGCCGCGGTGGTCGGGGGCCTGCTCTTCGCCCTGGTCGTGCTGCTGGGCCGGGACCGGTTCCTCACGGTGCAACTCGACACCGCGGCCCAACCGGTGCTCAGCGTCGCCTTCTTCAGCACGATCGGGATGGGCGCGAGCCTGGCGCTGCTCCGGGCCGGCGGACTCCAGGTCGCGGTGTTCCTGCTCTTCGCCACGCTGTTCTGCTTCGTGCAGAATTTCCTGGGGATCGCGATTGCCGGCTGGTTCGGCCAGCACCCGCTGCTCGGCGTGATGGCGGGCTCGGTCACCCTGGTGGGCGGCCCGGCCACGGGGCTCGCCTTCGCCCCGCTGCTGGAGGAGGCGGGGCTGGTCGGCGCGGGGACGCTGGCACTCACCTCGGCAACCTTTGGAATCGTGTGCGGCGGTCTGACCGGCACACCGATTGGTACCCGCCTGATCCGGAAGTTCGGACTCTCGCCCGCGGGCAGACCGGGCGCCCCGGCGGGCGAGGAGCCTCTGCCGCCACCCCGGCTGGTGGTGGATCCGGACCGGGAGGACGCCCCGCTCCTCATGAACATGATCGTGCTGGCGGTGGCGATGGGCCTCGGCAGCATCCTGAGCGGCTACTTCCAGGACATCGGCTGGACCTTGCCGGCGTACATCGGCGCCATGGTGGTTGCCTCCGCGCTGCGCAACTTGGACGACCGGACCGGGTGGCTACGGATCGATCCCGCGGCGATGGATTTCGTGGGCGGCTTCGCGCTCAACATTTTTCTGGTCGTCGCCCTGATGGATCTCAAGTTGTGGCAGCTCGCCGGCCAGGCGCTGCCGCTCTTCGTCATCCTGGCGGCGCAGGTCGTCGTGATCGCCATCTTCGCCCTCACGGTGGCCTTTCGCCTCATGGGGCGGGACTACGACGCGGCGGTCATGTCGAGCGGATTCGTCGGCTTCGCGCTGGGCACGACGGCCAACGCGGTGGCCAACATGCGGGCCCTGGTCACCAAGTACGGGCCGGCGCCGCGGGCGTTCCTGGTGGTGCCGCTGGTCGGGGCCTTCTTCATCGACTTCGCCAATGCCATCATCATTACGTTCTTCGTCAATTGGTTGAGATGAGTCGAGAGTCGAGGGTCAAGAGTCGAGGGTCGAGGAC
>JACCSE010000473.1 GCA_013813145.1 Gemmatimonadales bacterium | reverse complement strand
GCGCTCCCTCCGGACCAGCACACAGTCCTCCGGGAGCGCCCCCCTCATCGCTTTGCCCGTCCTTGTGCGCACCGGGACGGCCCCTGCTAACTATCAGGTCCTACGCGGTGCCGTTCCCTGAGCGTTCGATGCGATCCATCAGGTCCAGGTACGCGTCCAGCTTGAGCTTCTGGCTTGCCCGGTTGGCGACCAGGATCGCGCCGCAGGTGAGGATCGTCTCGCGCTCCTTCAGTCCGTTCGCGCGAAGGGTATTGCCGGTGTCCACCAGGTCCACGATCCAATGGGAAAGGCCGAGGAGCGGGGCGACCTCGACCGAGCCGTTGACCTGGATAATGTCTACCGGGCGCCCCGCGCTGCCGAAATGTGCCTGCGCCAGCCGGGGATATTTGGTGGCCACGCGGGCGGTGATCCCACCCGGCAGCAGGGGATAGGGCGCCGCCTCCGGCGAGGCGACGACGAGTCGGCAGAAGCCGAAGCCCAGCTCCAGCGGCTCGAGCACGTCGGCATTGCTCTCCCTCAGCACGTCGGTACCGGTCACGCCCAGGTCCGCCGCTCCCGACTCCACGTAGACCGGGACGTCGCCCGGTTTCACTACCAGGAACTCGATCGCCGGGTCGCTCGATGGGATCAGGAGCCGGCGTCCGGCGTCCGGCGCCAGCGCGGCGCCGGCGCGGCGGAATCGTTCCACCGAAGGCTCGTAGAGCCGTCCCTTGGCCAGAGCGACGCGCAGCCGGGTCACCGCGGCACTTCGGCGATGGTGTCGAGGTCGAGCGATACGCCGACCGCGGGCATCGGCCGGCCGAACTGCGCCATCAGCTCGTCGTAGCGGCCCCCGGCGCCGGCGGCCCGGCCCGCGCCCGAGACGTACACCTCGAAGTGGATGCCGGTGTAGTAGTCCAGGCCGCGCACCTCGCCGAGATCGTAAACGACGTGCCCCCGCTCCTCCGGCATGAGCGCGTCGTCGAGCGCCAGCAGGTGCCGGAGCCCGGGCGCGGCGGCGCGTGGCGCCGCTCCCAGCGCCGCCTCCAGCGCTTCTCGCCGGCCGATGACGAACGGGAGCACCGTGAGCGAGCGGGCGTCGCCGTCGAGTCCCGCGAGGGCTCGGCAGAGGCTCGCCCGGTCTTTTCGATCTATCCACCGCCGGAGGTCGCCCCGGAGCGGCTCTTCGACGCTGCCCAGGCCCGGCGCGAGCACGCCGGCGTGGCCCAGGTTGAGCTGGAAGTCGTCGAGCCCCGCGGCGCGCACCAGCGCGAGCGTCAGCCGAACGATTTCCACGTCGGCAGCGAGGTCGTCCTGCCCCAGCAGCTCGGCGCCGACCTGGAGCGTCTCGCGCGGCCGTCCCCCGCGCTCGGGCTCCTGGCGGTACACCCGACCGGAGTACGAGAGGCGGAACGGGCCGGCGGTCCCCGCGAAGGTGGTGGAGGCTACCCGAGCGATGCTGGCGGTGAAGTCGTACCGGAGCGCCAGGATCCGGCCATCGCGATCGGGGAAGCGGACCAGCCGTTCGGCCACACCCGCGCCGCCCGCCCGGATAAAGACGTCCTCATACTCGAAGGTCGGCGGCAGCAGCTCCTCGTATCCGGCGCGCTCGAGCAGGCCAACGGCCTCCCGCTGAAGCAGGCGCCGGCGGCGGGCGGCCTCGCCGGTAAGGTCGAGCGCGCCAGGAGGCGTGGCGGCGATCGGGGAGGGGAGCATGTCAGTCCTCGGAGGCCGAGAGGGTCTCCCGCACCCGGTGCGCGAGCTCGTCGGCGGTGAACGGCTTCTCCAGCAGCGCTCCGCCGGCGGGCAGGGAGCCGTGACGCTGGATCGCCTCTTCGGCGTAGCCGGAAATGTAGAGCACGCGGAGCCCCGGCCGGCCCCGCACCAGCCGCTCGGCCAGCGCCGGGCCGCCCATGCCCGGCATCACCACGTCGGTGAGCAGGAGATCGATCGGCTCGCCCGCCTCCGCCGCGAGGGTCAGCGCGTCGGCCGCGCTGCTCGCTTCGAGCACCCGGTATCCGCGGGAGGCGAGCACCCGGCGCGCCAGGGCGCGCACCGCCTCTTCGTCTTCCACCACCAGCACCGTTTCCGTTCCCGGCGCGGCGCCGGCGGTCGTGCCGGCTTCCGGTTCCCCCGCCGTGCCGCCCTCGGCCCGCGGGAGGTAGACGCTGAACGTGCTGCCCTGGTGCAGTTGAGTCCGCACCCGGATGTGGCCGCCGCTCTGGCGCACGATTCCGTAGACCGTCGCCAATCCCAACCCGGTGCCGCGACCGAGCTCCTTGGTGGTGAAGAAGGGCTCGAACAACCGAGCCTGGGTCCGCTCGTCCATCCCGGTGCCGGTGTCGACGACGCTCACGGCCACCAGCGGCCCGAGCAGCGGCGGCGCCTCGGGGTCGCCGGCGGCGACGTCTTCGGCCGCCACGTTGGCGGTGCGAATCGTGAGCGTGCCTCCCTGCGGCATGGCGTCGCGCGCGTTGACCGCAAGGTTGGTGATCACCTGCTCGAGCTGCCCCGCGTCGGCCAGCACCTGTCCCAGATCGGAATCGAGGTTGAGCCTGAGCTCGATGTCCTCGCCGATGATCCGGCGAAGCATCGCCGAAAGATCGGTGACGATCTCGTTGAGGCTCACGATCCGCGGCTGGAGCACCTGCTTTCGGCTGAAGGCCAGCAGTTGGCGGGTCAGCGTAGCGGCGCGGTGGGCCGCGCGGTTGATCTCGGTCACGTCCATCCGCCGCGGGTCCAGCGAGCTCATCTCGGCCAGCAGCATCTCGGCGTTGCCGATGATCGCCGTCAGCAGGTTGTTGAAGTCGTGCGCTATCCCGCCGGCCAGCTGGCCCACGGCTTCCATCTTCTGCGCCTGGCGGAGCTGGTCCTCCAGGCTTTTCCGCTCGGTGATGTCGCGGAGGTACGCCAGAAAGTAGAGCGGCCGTCCACCGGCGTCCTGCACGATCGAACAGTTGAGATAGGTCCAGGCGGCGGTGCCGTCCCGCCGCAGGTAGCGCTTCTCGAGATCGTAGGATCGCGCTTCGTTCTGGGCCAGCCGGATCTGCTGCCTGAGGTCGGTCTCGACATCGTCCGGATGGCTCACGTCACGCTCCCGCAACGCGAGCAGCTCCTGCTCCGAGTACCCCAGAAAACGGCAGAGCGTCGGTGGCACCTTGAGCCAGCGCCCGTCGAGCCCGAGGTGCGCCGTCATCACCAGAGAGAACGCCTCGGTGCGGGCGAGCTGGGCCTGGCTTTCCCGCAGCGCCTCCTCCACCCGCAGTCGCTCGAGCGCGCCGCCGCAGTGGTCGGCCAACGTCTGGAGGGTGGCGAGGTCGCCGCGGGTGTAAGCGTTGGGCGTGTAGCTCTGGATCGAGAGGATTCCGGCGATTCGCTCGCCGTGCCGCACCGGGACGAACATGAGTGATGCCGATGGGCGATCGGAGCCAAACGGGATGAGGCCCTCGGCCCCGCGCGGTGGGGCTCCCTCCCGCAAGATGAGCTGGGCGCCGTGCTGGAGCACTTTGAGCGTCATTCCGCCGGCCGGCCCCTCGAGGTACGCATGGGGAACATCCACCGGCGGCCCGTCGAACGAGTCCATGCTGAGGATGGCCTGCACCGTGCCGCGCTCGGGCAGATACAGGTCCACGCTGCAGGACTGCCAGCCGATGAGGTCTTGGGCGGCCTGCACGATGATCCGGGCCGCCCCTTCGGGGGTGCGGGCCGCGCTCAGCCGCCGGCTCAGCTCGGAGAACGCCACCCGCACTCGCTCCGCCCGCTTCTCCGGAGTAACGTCCTGCGCCACCACCATTCCGCCGACGATCGCGCCGTGTTCGTCCAGCACCGGGGTGAACTGGATGCTGTACAGCCGATCGCGGAGCGGCGCTTCGAGCGTGCTCGGACGGCCCTCGAGGGCCGCCCGGTAGGCGGGCTCCAGCAGCGCCACCGAGAGCGGAGGGAGGACTTCGTGCACCGTCTTCCCCTCGAGATCGGCCCGCGTAAACCCCGCGGTCGCCAGTCCCTGCCCCTCGGCGAGGGTGAAGCGCAGCTCGCGATCGAACAGGAGCACCGCGCCGTTCGGGAAGTTCCGCGCGATGTCCCGATAGAGGCGATCGCTGTCGCGGGCCATCAGCCGCGCGGCGTCTCCGGCCCGGCGACAGGGGCTTCGGGCGCGGGGTTTAGGGCGTGAAGCCGGAGGCTCTTGACCCGGCGACCCTCCATTTCAGCGACCTCCAGCTCGTGCGATCCCGCCGGGACCCGGTCGCCGACCCGAGGCAGCCGGCCGAGCTGGCCGAAGACGTAGCCGCCGATAGTGGTGTAGTCGATGTGGTCGAGCGAAACCTCGTATCGGGTGTTGAACTCAGTGATCGGCATGGCGCCGTCGAGCTGTGCCGCGCCGCCGGCGGAGACCGCCCGGTCCTGGGGATCGTACTCGTCGAAGATGGGGCCGACGATCTCCTCCAGCAGGTCCTCCATCGTCACCAGGCCGGCGGTGCCGCCATACTCGTCGAGGACGATCGCCAAGTGGGTCTTGAGCCGCTTCATGTCGGCCAGCACGTCCTCCACCTCGCGGGTGCCGGGCACGAACAGCGGCGGCCGCATGACGGTCCGCACCGTCTGGCCGGGGCGCGAGCGGAGCGCGGTGAGGATATCCTTGGCGTGCACCACGCCGACTATCTCGTCGAGCGACGCGGTGTACACCGGATAGCGCGAGCGCCGGGCCACCGCCACTTCGTCGGCGGCTTCCTCGACGGTGCGGTCCGCCTCGATCGCCACGATCTGGGTGCGCGGAGTCATCACCTCCTGCGCCGTCTTCTCGCTGAACTCGAAGACGCCTTCGATCAGCCGGGCGTCCTCCTGAAGGAGACTCCCGCCCTCGGTACTCTGCTCCACCAGCATCCGGATTTCTTCGGGGGAGTGAAGCCGTTCGGTTTCCCCCGGCGGGTCGATGCCGATGATCCGGAGCAGCCGGTTGGCCGTGCCGTTGAGCACCGCGATGGGCAGGGCCATGACCCAACTGAATCCCATGAGCGGCGCCGCCAACCAGGAGCTGACCACCTCCGGATAGAGCAGCGCCAGCGCCTTCGGCACCAGCTCGCCGAGGATAATGTGGAGCACGGTGATGATGGCGAAGGCGACGATCGACGCCACGGTGTGGGTGGCCACCGCGGCCGCGCTCGCGGGCAGCCAGGCGAACCCTCCCTCGATCAGCCTCGCGAGCGCCGGCTCTCCGATCCAGCCGAGCCCCAGCGAGGCGAGGGTGATGCCGAGCTGGGTAGCCGAGATGTAGCGGTCGAGCGATTGAACGGCGGTGCGGGCCAGCCTAGCTTTGCGGTCCCCGTTTCGCGCCATCTCGTCCAGCCGGGTCTTTCGCGCTCCCACCAGAGCGAACTCGGCGGCAACGAAGAAAGCGTTCGCGAGCACCAGCACGACGACGGCGGCGAGGCCCAGGAGGACCGAAGGTGTGCCTGAAGGTTCCATACGCTATAAGCCTAGTACCCGAGCGGCTTTACCGCGACCCATGGGGCTGATTCGCCGGCTCGCCGTTCCGCCCTTCGAGCCGCTCGACCTGCTGCTGCCGCGGCGGGGCGGCGGGG
This sequence comes from Gemmatimonadales bacterium, assembly GCA_013813145.1. Taxonomy (GTDB): domain Bacteria; phylum Gemmatimonadota; class Gemmatimonadetes; order Gemmatimonadales; family GWC2-71-9; genus CAVVWJ01. Next base: position 1,238 of record JACCSE010000473.1, on the reverse strand, counting down.
ATCCGGCTACCCGCGAAGCGGTCAGCGCCATCATAGAGGAAGTGCAGGCGCGGGGCGACGAGGCGGTGCGGGAGTATACCCGCCGTTTCGACGGGGTGGACCTGGCCCCATCCGAGTGGGAGCTGCACCCCAGGAGCTGGCAGGGGGCCCTCGACCGGATCGATCCGCCGCTCCGGGCCGCGCTGGTCCATGCGGTAGACCGAGTCCGCGAGTATCACGAGCACCAGCGGGAGCCGGGGTTCACGCTGTCTCAAACCGACGGCAGCTTCGTCGGAATGAAGGTGACGCCGCTCGACCGGGTGGGCCTCTACGTTCCCGGCGGCAAGGCCTCGTATCCATCCTCGGTGATAATGAACGCAGTGCCCGCGCTGGTGGCGGGAGTACGGGAGATCGTGGCCGTGGTGCCGCCGGCCGGAATGGGCGACGCCGTGCTCGCCGCCTGTGCACTCTCCGGCGTGACCCGGGTTTTCCGGATCGGCGGGGCCCAGGCGGTGGCGGCGCTGGCGTTCGGGACCGTGACCGTGCCGCGGGTGGACAAAATCGTGGGACCGGGGAACCGCTGGGTCGCGGAGGCCAAGCGGCAGGTGGTGGGGCAGGTCGGGATCGACATGATCGCGGGGCCGACCGAGGTGCTCATCATCGCCGACGGGAGCGCCGATCCGGACCGGATCGCGGCCGATCTCCTCGCCCAGGCCGAGCACGACGAAGACGCGGTGAGCTGGTGCGTCACCACCGACCCGGAGGTGGCGGCGGCGATCCCGCCGGCCCTGGAGGCGGCGCTGGCCCGGGCGCCCCGGGCGGCCATCGCGCGGGCGGCGCTGGAGCGCAACGGGCTCGTGGTTCTGGTGCCCTCGATGCGCGAAGCGATCGAAGTGGCCAACCGCCGGGCGCCCGAACACCTCCAGATCGTGGCCGAAGGTGCCGAGCGGATCGCGAGCAACATCCGCCACGCCGGCGCCATCTTCCTCGGCGACGACACTCCGGAGCCGGTCGGTGACTATCTCGCCGGCCCGAGCCACGTCCTGCCTACGGGGGGCACGGCCCGCTACGCCTCACCGCTCGGCGTTTACGATTTCGTCAAGCGCACCAGCGTCATCCGCTACACTCGGGAGCGGCTGGCCGCGGACGCCGGCGCCATCATTGCCCTCGCCGAGGCCGAGGGGCTGTATGGGCATGCGGAAGCGGTGAGGATCAGGGGGCCGGCAGGGCAGCGGGGCAGCGGGCCAGCGGGGCAGGGT
>JACCSE010000463.1 GCA_013813145.1 Gemmatimonadales bacterium | reverse complement strand
GTGACCCTGCTCTGTTCCCGCGCGCAGCGGCGCCAGCGCTCCGAGTCTCCGCCGAAGAGGAGTCCGACCGGCCCCGCCCGCATCGCACTGCCGTTGCCGGCGTAGGGCGCGGGAGTGCCGGCGTGCTCCCAGGGTGCGCCGAGCAGGATGCGCATTCCCGCCGACCGGGTGCCCGGCCCCGCGCCGACGTCGCGGCCGGAAAGGATGAGACCTCCCACCCGGGCCGCGAACGTCGCCGGGTCCCACCCTTTCGCGTCCCGCACGCTGAGCAGCAGCTCGCGCGCGAGTTGAGTGTCGTCGCTGTACTGCCCGAAGGGGAAATCGGGATGGCCGCGCTCCCCGGCGCGCCCCGCCTGAAGCCAGCCGCTCACGTAGTCGCGGGCGACATCGGGGGGCTGGGCTTCGACGACGAACCCGAGCGCGTCGCCCAGCGCGAGGCCGAGCAGGGAGCCGGCCAGCGAATCGGCTGGAGGCCGTCCGGTGCGGTGGACCATGCGCCCACCCTGTCTTGATGGGAATCCAGCGGAGCCGCTGAATGGAGTTGCACAGGGAGGAATCAATGAGTCGGGGCGAACGGACAGGGAGGGAGTCGAACCCTCGCCACCGTTGCCGCTCTACCGGCTTTCGAGGCAAACGCCGGGAAAGCATGACCTTTCGCCGAGAGCGCGACTCGCCGCGAATACGGGGCAAAGTCTTCGCGTAACTCCAACCCCATTATACCCCAGCCGACCTCTCTCTGGCGTTTATTGCTTACAACCCGTTCATCAGCCGCTCGAAGCGCGGGTTGCCCCGCAGCGTGTCAAAGTTTGGGTCGATCTTGAGCCAGCCGGGCGAGAGCGGGTAGGGAAAACTGAGCAAGGGCTCCAGCTGGTCGAGCGCCATCTCGGGCTCCCCAACCAGCAGGTAGATGCGGGCGAGTTGGTGCTGGAGATACGGCCCGAAAAAGGCGTCTCGGCTGATCGGGAGCATCGCCACGGCGCGCTCCCCCTCCCGGATTGCCGCGGCCTTCTGTCCCAGATAGGCCAAAGCGAGCCCCAGAAAGACCCGGCGCTGGGCGTCCTGGGGGGCCACCCGAAGTTCCTGCTCCATGGCCTGCCGGGCGGAGTCGGCATACGCCCTCGCCTTCGCCGTGTTGCCCTCGAGGGCATACGTCTGGGCGATGACGCTCCCCCACATGCCCCGGCTGTCATCGAAAGCGCTCGGCGTGAGCCGCCGCAGCAACTGCTGCTGGGCCTCGTCCAGCACCCAGATGAGGTCCTGGTAGGTCGCTACGAACGCGACGAGCGCGGTGGGATCCACCTCCTTGGGCGCTGCGTTGATGATGGCCCGCGCCTGGGAGAGGTGGCCCTGCGCCAGCGCCACCGTCGCTCGATCTGCACGCACGCCCAGGTTCGCCGGCAGCAGCTGGAGCGCATGTTCGAGGACCCGCTCGGCCGCCGGGTAATCACGAATGTTGAGCAACAGCTCCCCGAGCCGATGCGCGGTTGTGCCTGAGCGTGGATCAAGGCGGGCAGCCTGCTCCAAGTGCCCTCGCGCCGCCTCCCAGCGGCCCAGGTTGCGTTCGTCCCACCCGACAGCCGCGAGGAGGTCGCCATTGCGAGGCGCGAGGGCGAGCGCGGTACTGTCTTCGGTGTACGCCCGGACCAGGTCTCTCGGCACAGAGCTGTAATACGCCGCCAGGGCCTGGTGCCCCTCGGGTCGGTTGGGGGCGAGCGCCAGTGCCCGCTCGGCGGCGGCACGAGCCGCCTCGGCCTGCGCAGGGGTGAGCGCGCCGATCAGGTACCGCATTGCCTGCGCCCGCGCGAGCTGCGCCCACGCGAGCGCAAAGGAAGAATCCAGCGCGACGGCCTGCTCATAGGCGGCTATCGCCTGGCGGAGGCTCGGCGGGTCGATGGCGCTCATCCCCTGTGACGCGGCCTCGCCCCGCAAGAAGGCATCGTAGGCGGGCAGGCTCTGCGTAGGCTTCGTTGCCAGCTCGCGTCTGGTGCTGTCCCCCAAGGCCACGTTTAGGGCCTGTGCCACTTGGCTCGCAATGTCGGCCTGCACCTGAAACACGTTCGTCAGTGGCGCATCGAATCCCTGTTGCCACTTCGTCCTGGGGGCCGCCCCCGGTTCGACCCGGATCAACTCGGGGCTTACTCGAACCCGGCTGGTTCCATCCGGGTGCTGCTGCCAGCGGACGGTGGCCGTCAGCAGATAGTCGGCACTCAATTCGCGTGCAATCTGCTGCGGGGGCTTGCTCGTGTTTCGGTACTCGTTCGAGCTGGCCCGGGCAATGACAGCGAGCCCAGCGAGCTGCGACAGCTTGCCCCGGACCTCATCGCTCACCCCGTCGGCAAAGTAGGCCTGGGACGAGTCGCCCAGGTTTTCGAAGGGGAGCACCGCGACCACGTTCGCGCCGCCGGCGTCTCCCACGTCGGGGTGGCTCCGTCGCCAGGCGAACAGCACGCCGAGTCCGATGAAGAACCCGAGAAACAGCGCGGTCGCAGCCGGCGGGATCCGTCGCAGGGGACGGCCGTGGGGGGCCGCGGCACGGTGACTGCTCCCCCCTTGAGCCCGAGCCAGCGGGACGGTGGGGGTGGCCATCGGCGAGGGGACGTTCGACTGCAATGCCCGGGAGAATTCGGCGGCGCTGGGGAACCGGTCGGCCGCCACCGGCGCGAGGGCCCGGGTGACCGCCTGCTCCACGCTCTCGGGAACGCTGGGGCGCGCGTGGCGCACCCGAGGTACCTCGCCGCTGAACCGCTTGGCGATGATCGTTTGAGCCGTGGCTCCCGTGAACGGTGGCTCGCCCGCCAGCATCTCGTAGAGCACCGTACCCAGACTGTACACGTCGGTGCGGGCGTCCACGGTACGGTCGCCTGCCGCCTGCTCCGGGCTCATGTAGGTTGGGGTGCCCACGCTCAAGCCCGTCTCCGTGAGTCGGTCGTCGCCTGCGCTCAGTGCTCGGGCGATGCCGAAGTCAGCCACGAGGGTACTGCCATCTTTCGTGAGCAGCAGATTCTCGGGCTTGATGTCGCGGTGGATGACGCCGTGCTCGTGAGCGTACTGGAGGGCACGGGCCGCATCGGTGGCGATCCGGAGCGCATCCTCCACGGGAAGCTGCTGCTCGCGTCGCAGCCGGTCGCGGAGACTTTCCCCTTCGACGAAGGGCATCGTGAACCAGAGCTGCCCGGCGGCTTCCCCGGAGTCGTGGACGGTGAGTATATGCGGGTGCTGGAGGCGCGCGACCGTCTCGATCTCGCGCTGAAACCGCTCGGGGCCGAGCGTGCGGGCTAACTCGGAATGCAGCACCTTGAGCGCCACCGGGCGCTTGTGCCGGATGTCGTGAGCTAGAAACACAGTCGCCATGCCGCCCCGGCCAAGCTCGTGCTCGAGCCGGTACCGGTCGGCCAGGCCACTCTGGATCTGATCGCGGAGGTCTGCCACGTGGGCCTATTGTGAACGGGACGAGCGTTGAACCATACCGCCCTGAGTCGCCCTGAGCTAGAACGCCTTGGGCGCGGTGGTGAAGCGATGCTGCGAAGAGTTGTGTGCTGGGGGGAAGGAACGGACAGGGAGGGATTCGAACCCTCGATACCGTTGCCGGTATACCGGTTTTCGAGACCGGCTCCTTCAGCCACTCGGACACCTGTCCTGGTACTGCTCGGGTGATCGCCGGCGGGAAGTTTACCTCGCCACCGCCGGCTTTTCCAGCGGCTTTTCCCTTCCTAAGCCACAATGGTCTCGCCTCCCACCACTTCAAGCTGCCTGCCGGACCATGGCATCGACCTCGGCAAGGTCCTGCTCCGAGAGCCTCCAGCCGGCCGCCGCCGCGTTAGCCTGAACCTGGGCCGGCCGGGTGGCCCCGGCGATGACCGACGCAATGACGGGGCCAGCGAGCAGCCACGAGATGGCCAGCTCCAGAAGCGAGTGACCCTTCGACCCGGCGTAGTCGGACAGGGCCTCGACCACGGAGAGGTTGGCGTCCGAGAGCAAGTCGCGGTAGCGGGCGCTCGCCGCGAGCCTGGTTCCCTCAGGCGGCGGCGATCCCCGCCGGTACTTCCCGGTCAGCAGACCGCTCGCCAGGGGAAAGTACGGCAGGAACGCGAGCCCCAGGCGCTGGCACTCGGTCAGCACCCCCTCTTCCGGCTCCCGGTGCAGCAGACTGTACTGGTTCTGCACGCTGGCGAACCGCGCGGCAGCGGGCCGCACCGCATTGGCTGCCTCCCGAAGCTGCTCGACGCTCAAGTTGGAGCAGCCGATCTCGCGCACCTTCCCGGCCTGCACCAGGTCGTTCATCGCGCCCAGCGTGTCGGCGATCGGCACCGACGGGTCGGGCGTGTGAAGCTGGTAGAGATCGATTCGGTCGGTGCCGAGCCGCCGCAGACTGGCTTCCGCCGCGCTGGCCACGTACTCCGGGCGAGCACCGCTCCCCTGCCCCTCCAGATGCATTCCAAACTTGGTGGCGAGAATGACTTCGCTGCGCCGGGCACTCAACGCGCGCCCGATGAACTCCTCGCTCCGCCCGCCGCCGTAGCTGTCGGCCGTGTCGAAGAAGTCGATTCCGGCGTCCAGCGCGGCCCGAACCACGGCGGCGCTTCCCTGGTAGTCGACCCGCGCCCCGAAGTTGTTGCAGCCCAATCCGACGACCGACACCTCGAGCGAGCCGATCCTTCTGTGCTCCATCCATCCTCGCTGGTGACAGGCCCGGTTCAAAATGGCGGCTAGGTCTGGGGATGCTGTGTCCCCTGACCGCTCCGGGGCTCGGAGCCGCAGTGAGACGGTGAGGAGGTGGGCCGCGTCTGACGGTGGAGCGTCCTCATCCCCGGCCCCGACGGGGTGCCCCACCTGATGAAGGGGATGGTCCGGCCGCTGACCGTGGTGAATCGAGCGAAGCCCGCCGCCGCACCGGTCGCGACGTCACCATGACCCTGCACGATTTCGCTTCACCCTGTCCCGTCCGCTCACCGCGGGCAAGCACCTCTTCGAGGTGCGGAACAACGGCCCTCGGCCGCACGAAATCGAGCTGGTGCAGCTCGCGCCGGGCAGGACGGCGCAGGAAGTCCTGGCCTGGGTGCACAAGCCGGAGGCCCGCCTCCCGGCCTCCCGCTCGGTGGGGTGGCGCCGCTGGAGCGGGGTGGGGTCAACTGGATCGAGGTGGATCTGGAGCCGGGCAAGTACGCGCTCATCTGCTTCCTTCCGGACGCCAAAGACGGGAAGCCGCACTTCACGCACGGCATGATGCAGGAGATCGAGGTGGCAAACTCGCTGTGGGCGCGTTAACGCTGGCTCCTCACGCGGGCGACACCGGTCGGTCGCTGGGGTCGACACG
>JACCSE010000432.1 GCA_013813145.1 Gemmatimonadales bacterium | reverse complement strand
CCGCTCCGGCGGGCAGCTGGATTGTCCATCGCCCGACGGAGGACAAGAAAGTCGTCCATGTGCGTGTGGTCGATGAGCGTCGCCCCGGCGTGGTCGTCCGCCTCCGGGTGTACGATGCCCGCCGTGGTACGCTGATTCGTGGAGGCTAGTTGGGGCGACGTGGACCTCAGGGCGCTGGGACGAACGCCCAGCGAGCCACCACCGACACCTTGAGATCCACGCTCGCGGGCTTGACGGCAAGGCCCCCTGGCTCGTTCATGCCCCGGGCGGCCAGGCTGCCGACCTCGAAAGGCGTCTCGCCGCGGGCACCTGGAGTGGTGGACAGCTCGATCAGCTTACCCAGCCTCCCTCCGGCAGCCTTGGCCATCAGCTCCGCTTGGCGGCGAGCGAGATGCGTGGCCTCCGAGAGCGCCTCGAGCGAGGCGGCTTCCGTGCGGGTGGCGGCGAAGTGCATGGAAGTGAGCTTCTGCGCTCCCGCGGCGATGGCGTGTCAATCACCGCGCCGATCCGCTTCATGTCGCGGACCCGGGCGACGATCACGTCGCGGAAGGCGTAGACGGTGTCCATTCGTCCGAAGCCGGCCGGATGTGAGCGGACCTCGATCTGCGTCCGCTCGTCCCAGTAATAGCCGACGAACCCGCGGGAGAACAGGGAATCGGCCGGCACCCCAGCCGCCGTGAGGGCACGTCGCACCTGGCCGCCGCGCGCCGCCGCATCGCGGGCCGCATGGGCGAGGCTGGCACCTCGCCCCGTGAACTCCAGAGTCAACACCGCAAGGTCAGCGGCGAGATTGCGCGAGGCGCTCGCACCAGTGCGGATCTCAGGCGCGGCTGCGCTGGGACCTGGGAGGCGCCTGGGCGGCAGCGGGACCGCGTGCGAGCACGGTGGAGGCGAGGATGAGGAGCGCCGCTATCCTGCGCCGGCTGGACGGAGGCCGCATCACGGCTCCTGAGGTAGTGGAGAAATGCCTCGATGGATCAGAACACCCCGAAATACACCCGCAACCTCGCCCGCACCCGGTGCACGTCCGCCACGATCCCCCGTCCCGAGCTCAGCACCCGCTCGTAGCTCCAGCCCGCGTCCACCGGCAGACCGCGCCCACCCGGCCGGAGTGCTCCCGGGTTGGAGTAGGTGACGCCGAGCGCGAGCAGCGTGGCGCGCGCGTCGGTGCCCTCGGCGAGCAGGTCCGGGTCCACGCCCGGAATCGCATCCGCATCGCTGGCGTAGGTCACGTCGTCCCGCCCGCGCGACTGGTGCTCCAGCGCGCCGATCAGCGCGAAGGTGCGGGCGATGCGGAAGAACGGACGGACGGCGAGCGTCACCGCGTCGCCCGGATCGCGGCGCACGACCGTGAGGGCCGGCGGCGCCGGGCTCCCCAGGAAGTTCGCCGCGAACTGGCGGTTGTACCCGGCCTCCACCCGCGCGCCCCACGGCCCCGAGCCCAGATTCAGCGTGCCCCGAAGCTCGACATCGGTCTGCCCGTCACCCGTGCCGAGCGCGAACAGCCGGTCGGTGCGGGCCAGCACGCCGGTGGGAAATCGGACCAACCCCTCGACCGCCGCCCGGAGTCCGCCCCGCCTGGCTCCCCGGTCCCACTGGTCAGTCAGCGTGTACGACACCCCGCCCTCGGCATCGCCCCGGAAGGTCACCAGCGATCCCTCCAGCACGAGCCCGAGCGGCCCCGCCGGGTCGCCGATAAACGACTGGATGTCGGACTCGGTGGCTACCGCGGCCGGGAGGGCCGGCACCGCGCTGAACCCCGCGACGCCGAGGCTGGTGGCGAGCGTGGTCTGCAGCGCCCCTACCCGGCCGGTGATCGCGGCGCCGGCCTCGCTCGACGCGGCCGGCACGAACGGCGACGCGGTCTCCGGGTCGGCGAGCAGCAGGAACAGCTCCCCCCGGAGCGAGCCGCCGGCATCGAGCGTCGCCTGCGCCAGGGCGCGCTGGGCGGGGTCGGCATCATAGTCGCCGGCGGCGAGACGGCTGGCCAAGGTCGAGAGGGCGCCGTCGAATTGCTGGAAAAAAACGGCCTGCTCGACCAGGCCGGGCGAGGGCCCCACGTTGGCGCCCGTAGGGTCGAGGGCAAGCGCCTGCTGTACCCGGGAACGCACCAGCGGTATCCGGCCGAAAACGGTGAGCGACCGGGTGAGGCCGAGGCTCAGCCCGAACATCGCCGTGCCCCGCTCCGCCAGCACGTCGGCGCTTACCTGGCCGAGCTCGAGCTGGTAGTCGGCGATGCCGGTGATCCCGCGAATCCGGGCCTCAGTGCCCGCCAGGGAGGCCAGGAGAGTGGCGCCGAGCGACGAGCTGAGCAGGCCCGCGCCGATCGGCTCCTTGGTCCCTTCGACGAACCGGTCGTCCCAGATGTCGAACGCGCCGTCCAGTTCGAAACGGGCGACCCCCGGGGGAACGCCGACCGGCGGGAGCTGCGCCCGCGCCGCGGAGGGTGCCAGCAGGCAGACGATCGTCCCCAGTCGCCGCATGACTTGCCTCACTGTCCCTCCCCGAGCCCGATTGTGGTTCGTGTGGACCGGAAGTTGGCTTGGTCCGGCCGGCTTTTCCAGCCGCCGCGGTCCCGCCTAGATTCAACCGACGTGAACCGGATCTCGTCGGCCCGCCTCGCTACCTCGCTGTTCGCCACCGGCTTCTCAGGCCGTCCGCTCGTCGTCACCTCCGCGCCGGGGCGGGTGAATCTCATCGGCGAACACACCGACTACAACGGCGGGCCGGTCCTTCCGGTCGCGCTCGAGCGCCGTACCGCGGTCGCGGCCTCCCATGCCGACGACTGGCTGGTCGCCTCCACCGTCGACCACAAGGTGCGCGCCATCGGGGTCGACGCGCCGCTCCGGAAGGCGTGGACCGACTATCTGGTGGGCGTGGCGCGCGAGCTTCGCGCCGTGGGGGCGGCCCCCGCCGGCGCGCACGTCACCGTCGCCTCCAACCTCCCCATCGGCGCGGGGCTCTCTTCGTCGGCGGCGCTCACCGTGGCGGCGGCGAAGGCGCTGAGCCTGCTGGCCGGCCGAAGACTCACGCCGGCGCAGCTCGTGGACGTCGCCTTCCGCGCGGAGCACGACCAGGTCGGCGTGCGCTGCGGCCGGATGGACCAGACGATCGCCGCGCACGGAGATCGGGGGACGGCGCTGCTCTTCGAGACGGGCGCCGGCGCCTTTCAGCGGGTGCCCTTTTCCGGGCGGCTCTGGATCGTGGAGACGGGGGTGTCGCACAAGCTGGTGGGCGGTGAGCTGAATCAGCGGCGGACGGAGTGCGAGACGGCGCTGGCAC
>JACCSE010000412.1 GCA_013813145.1 Gemmatimonadales bacterium | reverse complement strand
CGCATTCTGAAGCGCCGTCCGGGTGACTTTGGTCGGGTCGATCACGCCGGCCTTCACCATGTCCTCGTAGGTGTCGGTGGCGGCGTTGTAGCCGAAGTTCTTCTCCTTCGACTGCCTCACTCGGGCCAGCACGATCGAACCCTCGGCACCCGCGTTCTGGGCGATCATGCGGATCGGCTCCTCGAGCGCACGCCGCACGATGGCGATGCCGATCTTCTCGTCCTCCGTACCCCTGATGCGATCCAGCGAGGCCTGGGCGCGGAGGAACGCGACGCCGCCGCCCGGCACGATGCCTTCTTCCACCGCGGCGCGAGTCGCATGCAGCGCGTCCTCGACCCGAGCCTTCTTCTCCTTCATCTCGGTTTCGGTCGCGGCCCCGACGTTGATGATCGCCACGCCGCCGGAGAGCTTGGCCAGCCGTTCCTGGAGCTTCTCCCGGTCGTAGTCGCTGGTGCTCTTGTCGATCGCGACCTTGATCTCGCTGATACGGCCCTTGATGTCGTCGGACTTGCCCTTGCCATCGACGATGGTGGTGTCATCCTTGTCGATGACCACCCGCTTGGCCCGGCCGAGATGTTCGAGGGCGGCATTCTCCAGCTTGAAGCCGACCTCATCCGAGATCACCTGCCCGCCGGTGAGGACCGCGACGTCGCGGAGCATCTCCTTCCGGCGATCGCCAAAGCCCGGCGCCTTCACGGCCGCGACCTTGAGCGTGCCGCGGAGCTTGTTGACCACCAGCGTGGCCAGCGCCTCGCCGTCCACGTCCTCGGCGATGATGAGCATCGGCTTCCCGCTCTGCGCAACCTTCTCCAGAACGGGCAGGAGCTCCTTCATCGAGGAGATCTTCTTGTCGTGGATCAGCAGGTAAGCATCCTCCAGGACCGTCTCCATCTTCTCGGGATCGGTGACGAAGTAGGGCGAGAGGTAGCCGCGGTCGAACTGGGTACCGTCCACCGTATCGAGGGTGGTCTCCAGACCCCTCGCCTCCTCCACGGTGATGACGCCGTCCTTGCCGACCTTCTCCATCGCCTGGGCGATGAGATCGCCGATCTCCCTGTCGTTGTTGGCGGAGATGGTGCCGACCTGGGCGATCTCCTTCTTACCTGCCGAGGGGACACTCAGCCGCTTCAGTTCCTCGACCACCGCCTCGACGGCCTTTTCGATGCCCCGCTTCAGCTCCATGGGATTGGCGCCGGCGGTGACGTTCTTGAGGCCCTCGCGGAAGATCGCCTGGGCCAGCACGGTGGCCGTGGTGGTGCCGTCGCCGGCGAGGTCAGAGGTCTTGGTGGCGACCTCCTTCACCATCTGCGCACCCATGTTCTCGACTGGGTCGGACAGCTCGATTTCCTTGGCGACAGTGACGCCGTCCTTGGTGATCGTCGGGGACCCGAATTTCTTGTCGATGACGACGTTCCGGCCCTTGGGGCCGAGCGTGATCTTCACCGCGTCGGCGAGGGCGTCGACGCCCTTCTTGAGCTTGGCGCGGGCGTCGATGCTGAACAGCAGTTCTTTGGTTGCCATATGGACTCATTCTCCCCAGGTGATCTGCATCAACCGATCTTGGCCAGAACGTCGGACGCTTTGACGATGATCAGTTCGTCACCGCCAGCTTGGTAGGGCATCCCGCTGTACTTCCCGTAAATCACCCGATCGCCCACGGCGAGCTCCATCGGGATCCGCTCGCCCTTCTCGATCCGGCCGGGTCCGACCGCCACCACCTCTCCCTGGGTGGGCTTCTCCTTGGCGGTGTCCGGGATGTACAGCGGACCGTGCATCGATTCCGCCTCCTCGGCCGGCAGGATCACCACGCGGTCTTCCAGAGGTTGGAGCTTGGTCTTGGGGACTGCCTTGGTCGCTGCCGTCATTGGTATCCTCCCCGCTAGGTCAATGCTCGCATGCTGTTACATGTCTCAGGGCTACTGAGGTGTCAGGGAGCGGCGGGAGACCCCACAAATCCAGCAGGCTCACTTCACTCATATAGTTGACAGAGCATTAACTTAAGAACCTGTACTATACTTGTCAAGTAAACCCCAACATTGCCAAGTGTAGGCACATCAATTAACTTTTCTCGTCAAGTTTACCGAGGCTACCGGGGAGGCTGATCGTGGACGTCTCGTTCGTTATCCGGCAGCGCCTGGAGGCATGCGGCTTGGAGCAGCGCGAGCTGGCCCGGGCCGCTCAAGTGACCGAGTCCTACATCTCCCAACTGCTCACCCGGAAGAAGGCGCCCCCCGCGCCGAGCCGCACCGATATCTACGACAAGATGGACCGATTCCTGAAGCTGCCGAGTGGGGAGCTTGCGCGCCTGGCGCACCTCCAGCGTAAAGAGGAGTTGAAGCGGGAGCTGGGCGACGAACCGGCACCGTTGTTCGGGGAAGTGCGCGAGTTGATCCTCCGCAAATGCCGGCCCGACAAGGAAAAGCAGGTCCGTGCGATCTTCGAGAAGCAACCCTTCGGCGAGCTCGAGCGGCTGGTCACCCAACGGCTCCTGGATGTGCTCCAGCGAGTGGCGAAGGAAGAGTTGAAGAACGATTACTGGCTTCGTATGGTGGCGGACCTCGGCGGGCGAAGCTTTGAGGAGATGCGCGTCATCGTCCTGGAGTTTCTCGATACGGACATCTTCCACCTGTCGCGCGAACACTGCGTGTCGTTTCTGGATCCCCTGGTCGAATCCTGGGACATCGACCTCGCGACGTTTGCCCTGGACATCGTCCTCAACGCCAGGGTGGTCTCGGGGAATGTGAAGAGATTCGAGTTTGTGGAGCGACAAGCCGACCAGATCTTCGTCGAAGAGCCGGGGCTCACCGAGTTCCTTCGGGATCCCGCCCTCGGCAGCAGCGCGACGGAGGAGGAAGTCGAGTTTCTCAAGCGGCTGAGATTCAAGGGCAAGCGGCCGAGTCCCCTGTACTACTACCGCGAGCTCCAGAACCTCAGGGACCCGCTGCATTTCCCCCGATAGCGGAGCGCGTCTGCCTCCCACCCATGTAGCTTTTGACCTGAACTACACCTGGGAGCAAGCATGCGTGGAGCGATGGGCCAGCCACCCCGCCGGGCGGTTGCGGTGGAATGTCTTACCGCCGTTGGCTGGGTCAGCGGTCGCTTTCACGTTCCCGCCCAGCAGAGCTTCATCGATTTCCTGCAGCAGGGCGGCGCTTTCCTCCCGCTCACCGATGCCATTCTGCCGGGTCGCCCGGCTCCGCTTCCATTCTTCGCCGTCCATCGCGCGGGTCTCGCACTCATTGCACCCGATCCGGCCGATGCCCTGCTGGAGACCCTCGGTGCTCAGGGCATCACCTCACCCTGGAGCGTGACCTGTGCATTTCCCGGCGGACTGCTGGAGGGTCAGATCGACTTCCTCACCAATCAGCGGCTCTCGGACTATCTGCGGGTGCCGCAGCATTTCATCCTGGTGCGCGAGGCAAGGTGGGAGCCGCTGCTCACCGACGACGCCAGGCGCCATGCCACCCGTCGCGACCTGCCCATTGCCGTGGTTCAACTGGCGGAGCTGGTCGGTATCGCGGAGGCCGAAACTCAACGAGGACGAGGTCATCCGGGCAAACTTCAGCCGGAAAGCGAACTCGGGATGGTCTGATCCTCCGAAGGCATTCTCCGCGCGGCGGCGGCCATCTCCTCAGCCTCGGCCCAACTCCCCGACAGACCGCTTGATCTCCTCGAGCATCTCGATGTCCGCGGCATCCTGAAGCCGGCCGGTCCGCTTGCTAGCGATCAGGTCGTCGAGGCCGATGAACGGGATGTCTACGCCTTCGACCCGGGCCGAAGCGCCGCGTCCGGCCGCCTCCTCGTACTTGACCGTCCACGCCACGGTGAAGACATCGACCGCCGGCTCATCGCCGATCACCGTGATCGGACGGGCGAGCAGCTCCTTGGCGGTCCACTCCCGCGCGAAGCCGTATCCGGTCTTCGCCAGCCCCGCGAGCACCCGCTCGGCGTTGTCCGGGCTCCGCTCGATCAATACGTCGAGATCGGTGGTCGCCCGCACATAGCCATGCAGGATGCAGGCGATGCCCCCGATGACCAGGTACCGGGCGCCGGCCGCATTGAGCGCCTGGCAGATTCGCGCGGCCATCAGCTCCGGTTGAGGCCCTCGAGGCGGCGCGCCTTCTTCCATGCGGCAAAGTCCTCGTACGAATCGAACCCGATGATCTGCGCCCGCCGCCTCGTCCCAGAGCCGGGCGCCAGACGAAGCAAGGCGGCCGCCCGGCGCAACCGCTCCTCGGGAGCGAGCCGCAGATCCGCCAGGAGGTGCTGCCGCCGTGCGGCTCCGACCTCCGCGGCGCCAGCCGGCGCCGCGGCCGGGCTTGGCGGAGCGCTTCGGTAGCTCCGGATCGCCTCGGCGATGACCCAGCTTCGGGGCCGGTCCAGCTCTTTGGCGCGGCTGTCGGCTGCGGCTAGGACCTCCCAGGGCAGGGTGATCGAGATGCGGGCGTAGGGGCGCTTGCGGGGCATCTGAGTAATATACGGTATTATCTGATAATACCAGGGGCTATCGGCTAGCCCATAACTATCACATCAGAACGTGCTCCCGATCGCGAAGTGCAGATGCAGGCGCTGCCCCGAGCGCGCCTCAGCAGCCGTCGCCGGTAGCCCGGCCTCCCGGGCCGCCAGCACTTCGTCCGGCGAGCGCAGATCCAGCGCCGAGGGGTTGAGCTTGTAGCCGACCGCGAGCTGTACGGCGCCCACGACGGTCTGGTAGCTGATCCCACCGCCCACCGCGTAGAAGAAGTCATCCTGCTCGAAGTCGCCCGCGCCGAGCGCGAAGCGCCGGTCGGGAGTCCACACCCTTCCCCCATCCAGAAACCCGAACGTCTGCCACGCCTCGGCGAAACCCGGCAGCGGCAGCCGCAGCTCCACGCTCCCCGCCAGCCGAGCGAGCCCGCCCACCGGCGCATACCGATCCGCGAAGAAGGTCCCGCCGTCGCCCTGCTGCACCTGTGGGATCTTGGGCCCTACGAGCTGGCTGCCCCAGCCGCGAACGTCGCGAGTGCCGCCGGTCGTGAAAGTGACGTCGCGTAGCCTGAGCAGGGCGATGAACGGCGACTCGTCGCCCTCGGGAAGGCTGCTGCCGTACGGCCAGATCCGCCCCGCCGCGCCCCTGAGCGCCAGGCCGATCCGGTTGGTGATCGGGAGGAAGCTGGTACCTCCGACGTCCAGCAGCACGTACTCGCTGGTGTTGAATCCGCCCGGGGCGGTCAGCTCCAGCCGCGGCCGAACCACGAATCCGCGACGCGGATTGGCGAACTCGTCGAGCGCCCCGTAGCTCCCCTCCAGCCGCACCACGCCGCGGCGGACCACCCGCTCCAGCTCGCCTCCCGCGCCCGGCTCGGCCAGGCCGAGGATGGGGAGGTACTCCACCGGATCGAGATCTTCGCCGAAGCCGTACTCCAGAATCCGCCGTCGGGAAAAGGTGTAGCCCAGCGACACCGAGCGGAGCGGGGCCGCGGCCCACACCAGCGAGGCGTCGAGGCCGTAGGCCCAGGAGCGGTCGCGCAGGTCGTCGCGGTACTCGATGAACGGCCCGCCCGCCGCCGAGAGCCGCCGATGACCCACGTAGGGCTGGAACAGGGTCGGGCCGAAGCGGAAGACCTGCTGCGCCTGGTCCTCCAGCGCGAGGAAGCCGGTCTGGGCGATCGCCGCGACCGTCAGGGTGCGCACCCCGCCCAGAAAGCTGCGATTGACCCACTCGATCTCGCTGGTGATCCCGCCGTCCGACACGAAGCCGAAACTGCCGCTCACCAGGTTCGGAGGGTTCTCGGTCACCTCCAGCCGTACCATCGCGCCCGAGTCGGTCACTCCTTCGCGGGGCACGTCCACCAGCGCCAGCCGCACGATGTCTAGCTGGACGAGTTGTTGCCGCCCCTCCTCCAGCTCGGCGGCATCATACCAGTCCCCGGCGGCGATGGGAAGCTGACGGGTGAGATGGTTCGCGGGAACGGTCTCGTTTCCGGCGACCTCGAAGCCACGGACCCGGACCCGCGGTCCCTGGCTGATTGCCACGGTGACGTCGGCGCGGTTGGCCGCGGTGTCCACCCCCGCCTCGGCGACAGCCGTCGCGAAGGGATAGCCGTGGATCCGGAACCATCGCCCGGCCCGCGCCGCGATGCCCTGGAGCTCGACCTGTCCCAGTCTTCCGCCCGCCTCGCGCTCCGCGCGCGTCAGCCTGGCCCACCGGTCCACCGCGCTTCGAGGTAAGGCGAGCGGCGCCCCCTCCGCTCCGCCGTACTCGATCGAACGAGTCAACAAAGGCGGCCCTTCGTCGATCACGTAGGCGACATCGATCAGGTCCGGCTCCGCGGCGTACCGCACGTCGTAACTCACGCGGGCCTCGAGGAAGCCGGACTGTCGGTACAGGTTGCCGAGCCGGATGACGTCGCGCTGCAGCTCGAGCGGATCGAACAGGTGCTCCACCACGGGCGCCACGAACGGAAGGAAGCCGAAGAACTTCCGGAGCCCCACCATCCCGCCCCGCTCGGTCAGGGCGATCTGCTCCCGCAGGGTCTCCTCGCCCAGCGTCGAAGTGCTGTCGAAGCGGAATTCGATCGAGCGGACTTCGGTGGCAGGCGTGATGCTGCTGGGCGCGTCCTGGGCGTGGAGGGGTGCCGCGGCCGCGAGGAGCGCAAGCGCCGCGGCCGCGACACG
>JACCSE010000397.1 GCA_013813145.1 Gemmatimonadales bacterium | reverse complement strand
CGGTACGAGCCCGGGCGACTACCGTGTCGGCGTCGGAAAGCAGATAGGAGTCCATCAGGAGTGTCCGGGTCATGGCCCCTTTGAGATGCCGGCGGATGGGGAAAGGTCGCACCCGAAAGGCGGGAACGTATTACTTCTCACCATGGCCGCCCCCTCCCCTGCCCCAAGCACTTGGCTCCACCACCTCGAGGACGAGGCCGACGCGGCGTTTCTGTACCGGGAACTGTCGCGGGTCGAGCCGGACCCGGGTCGGGCCGACGTCTACCGGAAGTTGGCCGAGGTGGAGGACCGACACGTGGCGCTCTGGCGCGGGCTCCTGGCCGAGCACGGGCATCCGGTCGAGATCCCACTCCCGTCGCGGGGAGCGCGGTTCCGGGGCTGGCTCGCCCGGCGGCTGGGGAGCGCCATGCTGCTTCCGATGCTGCTCCGGGAGGAGGGGCGCGAGGTCAAGGGATATCTCAACCTCTACCGCTCGGCGCCGGCGGGCGCGGAAGGACCGACCGCGCTCCGGCTCGCCCAGGAGTCCAAGCAGCACGCCGACACGCTGGCGCAGCTCAGCGGCCGGCCGCGGGAGCCGTGGCACCGAACTGGGGCCGGCGGGTTCCTCCGAAACGTGGTCTACGGGTTCAACGACGGTCTCACGGCCAACTTCGGCCTGGTGGCGGGCATGATCGGGGCCCAGGGCAGCCTGGGCGCGGCGGGGCATGCGGTCGTCGTCGCCGGCCTGGCCGGCATGGTGGCCGACGCCCTCTCGATGGGATCCTCCGGCTACCTCGCGGCCAAGAGCGAGCGCGAGGTGCTGGAGCACGAGATCGCCATGGAGCGGGAAGAGATCCGGTTGATGCCGGAGCTGGAACGGGAAGAGTTGAGCCTGCGCTATCAGGCCAAGGGGATCCCGGCGGCCCAGTCCGAAGCGATCGCGAGCCAACTCATGGAGGATCCCGAGCTGGCGCTGGCGGAGCAGGTCCGCGAGGAGCTCGGAATCGGAGAGCCGAGCGGCACCCCGATGCGCGAAGCCTGGGTCACCGGCACCGCCACCGCGCTCGGCGCCTTCATCCCAGTCGCCCCCTTCCTGTTCGGCACCGGTCCCGGGGCGATCTGGACTTCGTTCGCGCTGGCGATGCTGTCGCACTTCGCCGTCGGGGCCGCGCGGAGCGCGTTTACCGGCCGGGGGGGAATCCGTAGCGGGATGGACATGTTTCTCGTGGGGCTCGGCGTGGCGGTTGTGGGGTATTTCGTGGGAGAATGGATCGTGAAGCTGTTGTGAAGGTCTCCATCCGGTATGGCCTCTGCTGCCAGTTCCTGGACGCCCCGATCCGCTTCCGCGCGGCGACCCACCGCTACGTCTGGGGGCTCGAGCCGGCGGCGCGGCGGGAGTATCTGGCCGGGATCGCGCGGGACAACGCCGCCGCGCTCCTCGCCTCGGTGGGCGAGTGTCGCCGCCTCGGCATCGGCGCCTTCCGCATCAACAGCGGGATCTTGCCGCTCAGCACCCACCCGGCGAGCGGGTACCGCCTGCCCGGCATCGATCCCGACGGCACCACCGAAGCGCTGTTCCGCGAGGCCGGCGAAGCCGCCCGTGCCGCCGACCTGCGCCTGAGCTTCCATCCCGACCAGTTCGTGGTGCTCAACTCCGAGCGCGAGGCCGTGGTGGCCTCATCGGTCAGCGAGCTGGAGTACCAGGCCGCGGTGGCCAAGCTGGTGGGGGCGGACGTGATCGTCTTCCACGGCGGCAGCACGGCGGGGGGCAGGGACGCGGCGCTCGAGCGCCTGGAGCGCGGAATCGAGCGCCTGAGCGAGCGGGCGCGGGTCCGCGCCGCGCTCGAGAACGACGACCGGCAGTACGCCCCCGCCGACCTCCTGCCGCTCTGCCGCCGGCTCGGCATCCCCCTGGTGTACGACGTGCACCACCACCGGTGCCGGCCGGACGGGCTCTCGGTCGAGGAGGCCACACTGGCCGCGGCCGAGACCTGGAACGGGCGCGAGCCCTACAGCCACATCTCCTCGCCGCGCGACGGCTGGGACGCAGCCAACCCGCGCCCCCACGCCGACTACGTGGACCTGGCCGACTGGCCCGACGCGTGGCGCGGCGTGCGGATGACGGTGGACGTCGAGGCGAAGGACAAGGAGCGGGCGGTGACGGCGTTGATGCGGGAGATCGGGAGCGGCCCGGTCGTGAAACCGCGAGGGCGCAAAAGCGGGCGGAAGGCCGGGCAGACCAGCGGAGGGTAACGGCTTATCCGCCGATTCTCGGTTTCGAAGGAACCAGTGCGTACCTCATTGCGTCGGGTCGCAGCGTCCCTTGGCGCGCTAGTCACGCGGAGGCGGCGGCAGTACCGTCACCGAGCCTGACATGCCGACACC
>JACCSE010000383.1 GCA_013813145.1 Gemmatimonadales bacterium | reverse complement strand
GTACGTCGAGCTGGGGCGGCTGGGGTCGAACCAGCAACCTCCCGGTTAACAGCCGGGCGCTCTGCCAATTGAGCTACACCCCAAGTTTTTGACACAAGGGACAGGGAGGTTACTGCGGGTCGCGGGGGTGGGTCAAGGCCGCTCGCAGTCCACACTTTTCGGGAGTCCGGCCGCATGAAACGTTCTGTCACCCTCTCCGTCAACGGAGCCGATCGCGCGGTCCAGGTGGAGCCCCGCGCGCTGCTGGTGCACGTGCTCCGGGACGACCTCAACCTGACCGGCACCCACGTCGGCTGCGACACCAGCCAGTGCGGCGCCTGCACCGTGCTGCTGGACGGCCGGGCGGTCAAGAGCTGCACCGTACTCGCGGTCCAGGCTGAGGGCCACGCCGTCACCACCATCGAAGGTCTGGGGGAGATTGATTCACTGCACCCGGTGCAGCAGGGGTTCTGGGAAAAGCACGGGCTTCAGTGCGGCTTCTGCACCCCCGGGATGATCATGACCGCGGTGGACCTGCTGGAGGCCAATCCGGACCCGACCGAGGCGGAGATCCGCCACGCGATCGAGGGGAACTACTGCCGCTGTACCGGCTACCAGAACATCGTCCTGGCGATCCAGTCCGCCGCGGCGACCACCCGCGCCGGCCGGTCCGCCGGCGCGGCGGTCTGAGGAGAGCCCGTCATGGCCAACATTTTTGGCTCCGCGATCAAGCGCCGCGAGGATCCCCGGCTCATCACCGGCACCGCGACCTACACCGACGACGTCAAGCTCCCCGGCCTCACCTACGCCGCAATCCTCCGCAGTCCGTACGCCCACGCGCGAATCACGGCCGTGGACGTCAGCGCGGCCCGCGGCGCGCCTGGCGTGCTGGCGATCTACACCGGCCGCGACATCCAGGCGAAGACCGTCCCGGTCCCCTGCGCCTGGAACGTCCCCAACTGCGACCTCAAGGTGCCGCCCCATCCGCTGCTGGCGGTGGACAAGGTGCGCTACGTCGGCGACGGCGTCGCGATGGTCGTCGCCGAGTCACGGGAAACGGCGCGTGACGCCATCGACCTCATCGACGTGAGCTACCAGCCGCTCGAGGGCGGGGTAGACCCGGAGAAGATGGCGCAGCCCGGCGCCCCGCAGCTTCACGACGAGGTGCCGAACAACATCGGCTTTACCTGGATCGTGGCCGGCGGCGATGCCGAGCGCGCCTTCAACGAGGCCGAGGTGGCGGTCAAGGAACGGATCGTCCAGCAGCGGCTGCTCCCGACGGCGATGGAACCGCGGGCGGCGGTGGCGAGCTACAACAAGGGCTCGGGCCAGCTCACGCTCTGGGTGACCAGCCAGAACCCGCACATCCACCGGTTCCTCTGCTCGGTGATGCTGCAGATTCCGGAGCACAAGCTGCGGATCATCGCGCCCGAGGTGGGCGGCGGCTTCGGCAGCAAGATCCCCGCCTACCCGGACGAGGCCCTCGTCGCCTTCGCGGCCATGCACCTGGGCCGCCCGGTCAAGTGGACCGAGGACCGCTCGGAGAACTACAAGGTCACCATTCACGGGCGCGATCACATCGAGTACGTGGAGCTGTGCGGAAACCGCGACGGTAGGATCACCGGGCTCCGCACCCGGGTCTACGCCGGGCTGGGAGCGTACGCCTCCACCGCCGGGCCCGGCATCCCGACGATCCTGCACGGGCTGATCTATCCCGGCCCCTACGGGATCCCCAACATCCACGGCACCATCTACGGCGTCTACAGCAACGGCACGCCGGTGGATGCCTACCGCGGCGCCGGGCGGCCGGAGGCAGCGTACCTGATCGAGCGGCTGGTCGACATCTTCGCCCGGCGGATCGGGATGGATCCGGTGGAGGTCCGGCGGAAGAACTTCATTCCGCCGGACAAGTTCCCCTACACCGTCGTCACCGGCCTGACGTACGACTCGGGCAACTACGAGCCCGCGCTGGACAAGGCGCTCGGAATGCTGGACTACCAGGCCTTCCGCCGGGAGCAGGAGGAGGGGCGGAAGCAGGGCCGCTATCTCGGGGTCGGCGTGATCTCCTACATCGAGATCTGTGGCCTCGGCCCGTCGCAGGTGGCGGGCGCGGTCGGGTTCGGGGGCGGGCTCTACGATTCGGCGATCGTGCGGGTCTTCCCCACCGGCGTCGTGCGGGTGTACGTCGGTGCCAAGCCGCACGGGCAGGGACAGGAGACGACCTTCGCCCAGATCGTCGCCGAAGAGTTCGGATACCCGGTAGAGAACATCGAGATCGTCCACGGGGACACCGACAACACCCCGCAGGGCTGGGGCACCTACGGCAGCCGCGCCACCGCGGTCTGCGGCTCCGCCGTGAAGGTGGCCTCGCAGCGGGTCAAGGAGAAGGCGAAGAAAATCGCCGCCCATCTGCTGGAAGCGAGCGAGGGGGACATCGAGTGGCAGGACGGCAAGTACAACGTCCGCGGCTCACCCGATCAGGCCAAGAGCTTCGCCGAGGTGGCACTGATGGCCAACCTCGCGTGGAACATGCCGCCGGGCGTGGAGCCGGGGCTCGAGGCCACGGCGTTCTTCGATCCGACCAACTTCGTCTACCCCTTCGGCAGCCACATCTGCACGGTGGAAGTGGACGCCGAGACCGGCGAGGTCAAGATCCTCCGCTACATCGCGGTGGACGACTGCGGCCCGCACATCAACCCGATGATCGTGGAGGGGCAGATCCACGGCGGGGTGATCCAGGGGATCGGCGAGGGGCTTCAGGAGATCTGCATCTACGACGACTCCGGCCAGCTCATCACCGGCACCATGATGGACTACGCGGTGCCCCGGGCGAGCCAGATGCCGCACATCGAGACCGACCACACGGTCACCCCGTCGCCGGTGAACCCGCTCGGCATCAAGGGTTGCGGCGAGGCGGGAACCATCGCATCCGCGGCGTGTCTGGTGAACGCGGTGTGCGACGCGCTCGCGCCGCTGGGGATCGAGCATCTTCAGAAGCCGCTGACGCCGGCCAGGGTGTGGGCGGCGATGCAGGCAGCGAAAGCCGGGGGGCAGCGGGACCGTGGGGCAGCGGAGCAGAATGGGAAGGAGGTGGCGCTGTGATTCCGGCCAGTTTCGACTATGTGCGCGCGGGGTCCTTGCGCGAGGCGCTCAACGCGCTGGCGGCGGCGGACGGCACCAAGGTGCTGGCGGGAGGGCACAGCCTGCTGCCGATGATGCGGTTCCGCCTGGCCCAGCCGCCGCGGCTCCTCGACGTGAGCGAGCTGAGCGAGCTGCGGGGGATCGACGAACACCGGCGCGGGGCCAGGATCGGCGCGACGACTCCGTACCGCGAGCTGCTCGAATCCGTGCTGCTGAAGGAGCGGTTCCCCATCATCGCGGAGTGTACCGAGGGGATCGGCGACCTCCAGGTGCGGAACCGCGGGACGATCGGCGGAAGCCTGGCGCACGCCGATCCGGCCTCCGACATGCCTGCCGTCATGCTGGCGCTCGACGCCACGTTCAATCTCCGCTCCAAGCGGGGGAAGCGCTCGGTGGCGGCCAGGGAGTTCTTTCAGGGGCCGTTCGCCACCGCCCTGGCGGAGGACGAGCTGCTCATCGACATCCTGCTGCCGCCGCTCCCCAAGGGCGCCGGCACCGCGTACGTGAGTCAGGACCAGGCGGCCTCGGGCTACGCGCTCGCGGGCGCGGCCGCGGTCGTGGCGCGGACCCGGCGGACGGTGAGCCACGCGGTGGTGGCGCTGACCGGTGTCGGCGAGGTGTCGCGCCTGATCGGCTCCACCGACCAACTCGTCGGCACCGGGGGCGAGCCCGAGGTGCTGTCCCGGGTGGCCGCCGGCGCGGTCGAAGGGCTGCAGATCGACGGCGACATCCATGCCCCGGCCGATTATCGCCGGCATCTGGCGACCGTGGTGGTGCGGCGGGCGCTGGAGAAGGCGTTGGAGAGGGCAAAATAGCTATCGGCTATCGGCTATCGGCTATCGGTCCGCG